>DAHWFZ010000069.1 GCA_027336345.1 Candidatus Wolfebacteria bacterium | reverse complement strand
CCTGAAAGAAGGCATCCGACTTTCCCCTTCTTCGTACGCTTACAAAGTTTTTATAATTGACGAAGTACACCAGCTTACCAAAGAAGCGTTCAACGCGCTTTTAAAAACTTTGGAAGAGCCGCCCAAGCACGCAATC
Organism: Candidatus Wolfebacteria bacterium; assembly: GCA_027336345.1. Lineage (GTDB taxonomy): Bacteria > Patescibacteriota > Minisyncoccia > UBA6257 > UBA9933 > DAHWFZ01. The sequence continues at coordinate 2,236 of DAHWFZ010000069.1, read as the reverse complement.
CTGATTTTAGCCACGACTGAATTTGAAAAAGTTCCGGCAACAATTTCTTCAAGGACTCAGAGATTTAATTTTAAAAAAGTTTCTTTGCGCGAGATTGCCAATAAATTGGAAAAAATCTGCAAACTGGAAAAAATTACTTACGCCGACGCGGCTTTGGAGCTGATTGCCGAAGCAGCCGAAGGAAGTTTCCGCGATGCCGAGTCGCTTTTGGACCAGCTACAATCGCTGAACAACGCGGAAAATAAAAACGCTGAACAACGCGGAACAATTAAAGTTGAGGATGTTGAAAAAACCCTTGGAAGAGTCGGCTTTTCACGCGTATCGGATTTGGCGGGACTTATTATGGCCAATGAATTGGAAAAATCTTTGGCGTATATAAATAAAATAAACGAAGAAGGATATAACATCACCCAATTCAACAAAGACCTGATCCATTACTTCAGGAAAATTCTGGCGTTAAAATTCGCGCCGGTTTTGGAAAAAGATTTCAGGCAAATTTTGACCGACAATGAAGTCAATAAATTGAAAGAGCACAGCAAACTGATAAACACCGCGCCAATGCAAACAAAGGCAATAAATCTTGTCAAATCTTTGATCCAAGCTTATACTGAAATGCGATATTCGCCGTTTGCGATTGTGCCGATGGAAATCGCCATCATCGAAAACTTAAAATAGATTTTGATTTTCGAACAACGGTTATGTATAATTTATATATATAACCGTTGTTTTTTATGAAATCAAGCTTGAAAGAAAAAGCAATAGGATTGAGAAAAAATGGGCTTACCTATTCGGAAATTTTAAGGCAAATACCAGTTGCAAAATCGACACTTTCCATCTGGCTTCGCTCTGTCGGATTATCAAAGCAACAAAAGCAAAAATTAACTGAAAAGAAACTGGCAAGCATGAAACGCGGAGCAATAGCAAAAAGAAATCAAAGAATCAACCTGACACAGCTTATTAAAAACAACGCAATATCTGAAATAAAATCAATTTCTAGCAGAGAATTATGGTTAATTGGCATTGCTTTATATTGGGCAGAGGGTTCAAAAGAAAAAGAACAAAATATCGGACAAGGAGTAACTTTCAGCAACTCCGACCCTTTAATGATTAAACTTTTTCTTAAGTGGTTAAATGAAATTTTAAAAATTTCCAAAAAAGATATTGTTGCCGAAATTTATATACATGAAAATTCAATAAATAACGTAAGCGCAGTAAAAAAATACTGGTCCAATATAACCGAGATTCCATTATCAGAATTCAATTATATATATTTCAAAAAGAACAAAATATCGACAAAACGGAAAAATATTGGTAAAAATTACTATGGCCTTCTGAGAATTAGAGTAATACACAGCACCAACCTAAACAGAAAAATAACAGGTTGGATAGAAGGCATCATAAAAAATTGCGGGATGGTGTAATGGTAGCACGGGAGACTTTGAATCTCTAAATCTAGGTCCGATTCCTAGTCCCGCAGCAAAAATAATCTTACTATTTTTAAAAATAGGAATAAAATCCCCCACAAAAGCTCTTTCGCGTTTGCTATAATTACATAAATGAAAATCCGGCCTCAATTTGTCATTCTTTTATTTGTAGCGACTTTCATTGCCATAGCTGGCATTGCGTTTAATTTTTACCATTACGCAAAAATTGAAAATGTAATGGCAAATCTGAATTTCAACTCCCTATCGACTTTTTCCGGAGCCTTATCATGGGTAATTTCCGGCGGATATGTTTTAATGTTTATCGCAATGTTTGTGGAGGGACCTGTAGTTACCGCTGCTGCCGCATTTGCCGCGGCTTTGGGTTATTTCAGCCTCATAACCGTATTGGTACTTTCAATTTCAGCCGACTTGGTCGGAGATTCTTTGTGCTATTGGATCGGATACTTCGGCCGCGTGCGCGTGGTTGAAAAATACGGGCACAAAATAGGCCTTACCACCCAGCGGATTGAACGCATAGAACATCTTATAAAAACTCATCCCAAAAAAACCATGTTGGCCATCAAGCTGGCGCCGTTTCTCCCGCCATTCGGGCTGGCAATGATAGGAACGACCAGAATGCGGTTTACACAATATGCCCTGATTTCCTTTTTGATTACACTGCCTAAAGCAATTATTTTTATGGCTTTGGGATATTTCTTCGGCAAAGCGTATGAAACCATTTCCCACTACATTGAGAACGGAGAATATTTTATTATTATCGGATTGGTGATTATTATTATAATTTATTACGC
>DAHWFZ010000037.1 GCA_027336345.1 Candidatus Wolfebacteria bacterium | reverse complement strand
TCATATCAACCGCATAATCAGGGGTTAATCCGTTTTTATCTATCATTAAACCGCTTGGAGTAAGCCAATGCGCTATTGTTACCTTAATCTGGGAGTTATCGGGCAATTGTTCCAATTCCTGGACGCTTCCCTTTCCAAAACTTTTTACCCCGACCAGTTTTGCGCCGCGGTCATCGCGCAAAGCGCCCGCCAAAATTTCAGAAGCCGAAGCCGATCCCTGGTTGATCAGCACAACAACCGGAATATTCTTAAAAATTCCGCTGCCTTCCGACTTATATTGCTGATCGCTGCCCGTCTGGAACCGTTCGCCGACAACAAGATCTCCGTTGTTTAAAAACCAGCTTGCGATATTTGTCGCAGCCTCAAGATATCCTCCCGGGTTATTCCTCAAATCAATAATGACTCCTTTCGGATTGCGATAAATTGTCTGAACAATCATCTGGTAAAATAATGACGGAGATTTCTCATAAAAATTATAAAGCTGGGCATACAATATTGTCCCGTTTGAATCATCCTTGCCGTCTTTATTTATCATTTTCCAGTCAAGTGTCGGAACTTGGATGATATCGCGGGTAATCACAAAATCCTTAGGCTTATCCCATCCATCCCTTATGATATTTAACGTCACATCAGTCCCTTTTTCTCCCCTTATATTTTTTACAGCCTCGTCCGTGGACATCCCCGCAGTCGAAGTGCTGTTAATTTTTAAAATTTCATCCCCTGCTTTAAGTCCGGCTTTCTCCGCCGGAGTATCTTTTAGAGGAGCAATAACGGTAAGCTGTCCCATTTTTATTCCCAATTCGGCACCGATTCCCCCGAATTCTCCACTGATTTCCTGATTGAAACTATCAGCCTCTGTCGGGGGCATAAATACGGTATACGGATCCTTGGTAGCACTCATAAGCCCGGATATCGCTCCATACACCAGATCCTGATTCGTTATTTTATTTGAATCGACAAATTTGCTCTTAAGGATATTCCATGCATTCCAAAACAAATTGAAATTAACGCCGTCTTCTTTTCCATTATCAATATTATTTACGCCTTTGATAATCGTAACTTTCGGATTTTGAGCGCCTCTTTCATACCCTATGCCATATGTGCCTCCCAAAATAACCGCAAAAAATATGACAAACGCGGCAGCATTCACAAATTTATTTTTATGTAATTTAATCATCAGTAAATTTTACCTTGACGCCGTAGCCTTTGCAAGAGCCTAAAATTGATTAAAAGCGAATTTTGGAGCCATCTTCGCTAAAATGCCTTTTTAAATTCCACTCTTGCAAGAACCTCGTACTTGGGCTCAAATTTATTATTGCCCGGATGAGACTCCACCAAATCAACGCTTTCGGGATAAAAACTGATCCTGTCAATTTTTGGCAACTTTATCAATCCGGATTTTTGAAAAGTTAGATTATCAAATCTTGCCAAAGTTATGTGCGCATTGAATTTTTTATGGTCAATTTTAAACCACACTCCATTTTTCACCAACTGCTTTTCCAGCTCTTCGCGCAATAACGACAAATCATCGGATGTTTTCTTTGTCCCGGAAATCCAGGCCATATTAGGCGCGGCTATGGGATTGAAAATTACTTTATCAAATTCAACAAGCGGTGAAACAGGAAATCCATCCAAAGCGCCCCTCAGGGAGTCTATTACGGGTATTATCGACTCATCGGATTTATCGCCTAAAAACAAAAGAGTTATATGTAAATCGTCAGGCTGCGTAATTTTTAATTTATCCGCGCCGCTCAAAGACAGCCGGGTTTCTCCGGCAATGTCGTCCATTTCTTCTCTGATATTTTTGGTAAAATTAATGGCTATAAAAAGTCTCCGTGTCATTAAATTAAATAGTTAATTATCGCCTAAAATAAAATCTCCCGTAAAAAGGAGATTTTATTTTTTTAGCAACTTATCTGATTTCGTAATGCAAAGTTACATCAACAGTCACATCCTGGGAACCTGGTTCAATTGAAGGAGCTGCCGCTTCATTTGCAACCCCACCTAATCCCATTGCCTTAGCCGCATAAGAATAAACCGGCTGAGGGATATAGCCGCCCTCCTCAATGGAAAGCAATTGTCCTAATCTGAATCCTCCCGCCTTAGCCACTGATTCGGCGCTTGCTTTTGCTTTCATTATAGCCTCGGCTCTTGCCTGATCTTTGATGGAATCGGGGCTGTCAATCGTAAATGAAAGTTGAGAAACGGAATTCGCGCCATTTTGCACGACTCCAGAAAGAATATCTCCTATTTTGCTGAAATCCCTTATCTTCACGGAGACCGACTGCGTTATTGTATAACCGACTATTTGAGGCGGCGGGCACGGTTTTGCCGCTCCTGTGGCCGCATCATAAACAGTCCTGCAATCATAATATTGATATTGCGGGTCAAGGCTGTAATTCTGAGTGCTGATATCTTTGGAATCAACGCTCTTTGATTTCACAAACGCGATTGCATTATTCACTTTATTTGTATTATCTTTCTGGATTACAGCTATATCTTTTCCTCCCTGAGTAATAACGCTGAAGTTAAACTGCGCCACATCCGGAATTGCGGTTACTTTCCCCTCTCCGGAAACTGCAAAACTCCTAAACGATGAAGGCTGTATTGATCTTGAATAAGCGCTGACAAAATTTACCGCCGCATAAGCTCCCATTAATAACGCGATAATAATCGCCGCGTACAAACCATTTTTAATTTTTTCCGTAGTAGTCATAATCATAGTTAATATTGATTTAAGTTAATAACGTTTGCCAAACCGTTGCGTTGGAATTAAACCCGACTTAGCTTAATTTTAAAGTAAAGCTGCCTTTGTGTAAACATTGGACGGATTCCACATCATAAACCCGTTATATCGGCCGCCCAATGAATCTGAAACCGCCTTTATTTCAGCCTCAACCATATCCGCGGTATAATCAGCTCCCATATTAAAATCCTGCAGCCAAGGCCTTATTTTGGCTGTTATTTGAGGGTCCGGCAGGGCAGTTGAATCTATTACCGACGCCTTAAGCGAAGACGTGCTGGATCCGGTTTCAACGGGATTTTCCATGGCAATCAACCTCTTCAGGGCGCTGTCAATTGAATATTTGACTATTTCATACGGATGCTCCGCGGGATTTTTATAACCCAATGTTCCGGCGTAATAATGGGACGGATAAACCATCGGCGAAACAAAATCAAAATACGGATACACATCCTCAAGTACCTGCCCTATACCCATATCCGTTTTATCGCTTGTGACAAGTCCGAAAATATCGGCGGAAATTCTTGTGTTCGGCAAAGACTCGCGCAAATATTTGAAAAAATTTCTTAAAACTACGTGCTTGGGAGTTTTTTGATCCCATGATAAAAAATACATTGAGGCCATATCGCCGTCCGAAGGAAATCTTATGTAATCAAAATTTATTTCATCAAATCCCCTGCTGGCGGCATCTTTCGCAATGGCAATGTTATAATCCCAAACTTCTTTTGATGAAGGGTCGGCCCAGGAAAGTCCCTTGTTATCTTTCCATGTTGAATACACGGGAGTTGAAGTCGGGGATGCGGCTGATTTCTTTTTGACAGCCAGGTCCGGACGCGCTTTTGCCAAAGCCGGATCTTCAAAAACCGCTTCTCTGGCTATTACATAAATTCCTTCGTCATGAAGCCGCTTGATAAGCTCGTTTATATTTTTAATCCTGACTTCCTTTGTTTTATATTGGTCAACCTGCGGCAAATTTATGTCGTAAGCTATCAGCCCGGAATAATCCTTAATATCAATGACCGCGGCATTGACCCCGCTCGTTTTTTTCAAATTAATCAAATAATCAATGCGGCTTTCCGTCCCGGCCGACCAGCTTGTCATATATACGGCTTTTATTATTGAAGGCGGCGCTATAACGGGCTTTTGCGGTTCAATGTCGGTGCTGACATTATTTACCGGCTTCTCTCCGCTCGTAGCATCAACCTGAGGAATCACAGGCGCGCCCGGATTATCGCTTGGTTTTACAACTAAAATTGTTTTTTGCGAAAAAATAAAAAACCAGCCCAAGCCGGCAGCGGCTAAGGCCAGAAAAAATATTATTAATTTTATTTTTTTAAATTCCATTTTTAATTATTATCTGAGTATGTCGAAGATAATAATTAAAGCGCTCCGATAAACTCAGTAAATGAATGTCTCGCCGCGGCAAGCCGACGGGGTATTCAACCTGCATTGCGGCATTACTCGGACAAAGCGCAAAACTTCGTATTGCGCTTTGCTCCTCGTTCAACCGCAATAAAACCTTAATTAATCTTCAATAAATCAATCTCAAAGATAAGCGTTGCATCGGGCGGGATTACGCTCCCCGCTCCCTGGCTTCCATAAGCTAAATCGGATGGGATTGTAAGCTTTCTTTTTTCACCGACTTTCATTCCAAGTACGCCCTGGTCCCATCCCTTAATAACCTGTCCCGCTCCGAGAGTAAATGAAAACGGCTGTCCTCTGTCTATGCTTGAATCAAATTTCGTTCCGTTCGTTAAAGTGCCGACATAATTAACCGTAACTTTGTCTCCATTCTTGGCAGCCGCTCCTTCTCCTGTTTTTAAAATTTCAATATTCATTTTATTGTTATTAGAATTTGTATTTGTAACCGGTTCCGCGCTCACTGTCACATTTTCATCCGGATTGCTGGTTTCGACTTTTATATTAATATTGTTAGAATTTGAAAAATCAATTTTCTTGCTGAAATAATATCCTCCCCCGAAAACAATCGCCACCAAAATTGCCGCTAAAATTATATTTAATAAATTTTTCTTTTCCACGTTTCAAATTAAAAAAGTAAAATTGCAAAAGGAAAAATATTTCAGAATGACGCCACTGCGTTAATTTTGGATTTTTCCTTATGGTTTTTACTTTTTATTTTTCAGTTTTTAATTCACTTTACCGGGTACCCTTTTGATTCCCAGTCGCCAAAACCCTGTTCCATATGATAAATATTTTCAAACCCAAGAGGTTTCATGATTTCCACAGCTCTGGCGCTTCTGGCCCCTCTTTGGCAATGGACCAAATAGGTTTTATTTTTATCCAGCGTGTTTAATTTATCAGTGAAATCCGGCGCCATAACATCCAAATTTACCGCGTTTTCAATATGTCCGGCGTCAAATTCATCTTTTGTCCGCACGTCCAAAATGGCAAAACCTGCGTTATCTTTATTTGTTTCTATAAGATTTTTTGCTTCTTCAATTGAAATATTTTGTATCATATGAAAAATTATACCAATAAATTATTAATTTTCAAATCTGCTATTCATAAATAAAAAAGCCCCGCTGAAGGAATTCATATAAAATCCCAGCGGGGCATAATTAGTCCAACACTCTGTTAGCTCTTTAACACGAACTCTTGCATTTACAAGTCATGGCCGGTTTTTTGGAGATTTTCTTGATGGTCATTATGACCTCCTTTCTTCGCGATATTCTCATTCTTCCATCCCCGCGCTGAACCGATCACGCGCGTTATCCTTGGACTATTTATTATTTCATTGAAATCATCTTCTCCGCCGTCTTCAATTGCCGTATCAGGATTGATTGAAAATTCCTTTCCAGCCTTATCCGCAGGACCGCCTTTTATGGTTCTCATAATATTTACCTCCGTATGAAATTAAATAAGTTCTATATAGAAATTAACAAAAATTTGCAGATTATGCAATTTTTAAAATAATTAGGTTAATTAGAATAATTTTAGAATAGCGCATCTCCACTTTCCGTACTGATCCTTGTAAAATTCCCATTCTTTATAACCGGATTTTTTCAGTAATTCTTGAATCAAAGGCTTCTGAAACGAATCAAATTCCATCCAAATCTGCCCCCTTATGTTTAAATGATTTTGAGCTTGATTCAAAAATTTTTTAATCAGATTTAATCCGTCTTTGCCTCCAAATAAAGCTTTTTTTGGCTCATATTTTAAAACTTCTTTTTGGATTTTATTTTTCCTTGTTGTTGCGATATACGGTGGGTTTGCCAAAATAAAATCATACTTTTTCCGTGATTTTTCCAAAATATCGGATTCAATCACCCGATAACGTGATTTTTTAATTTTATTAATTTTTAAATTGATTTTAATCTGCTTTATCAAACTGGAATCAATTTCAAAAAAATCAACCTTTGCATTTTTAATATTTTTTAAAATGGAAATTCCAATGCATCCGGAACCGGAAAAAACATCAGCAACATAAGCCGGTTTTTTTGACGCTTTAATTTCTTCAATTGCTTTTTCAACCCAAAATTCCGTTTCCGGCCGCGGAATCAACGGCTTGTATGATAAATCGATTTTGCAATTTAAAAACGGCTTCCATCCTATAATGTAATCAATCGGTTCGCCGGCTTTTAACCGCCTTATGTCTTTTAAAATTTCAGGATTCCATTTCTGCCCGTATTTATCGTTAAAAATCCAAAGGATCTGTTGTTCTAAATTTTTACCCATTATTATTAATAATATACGGATGATGTAATTTTTACCACCACACCTTGCCCATAAAATAACTTAAAATATTGATAAACCATTTTGTCTCAGAAATTTAATAACTTCAAGGTGAGATAGTTTACAGCAAAAAACAGCCCGCATAACGGGCTGTTTTTCTATAATCGTAAAGATTACCAGCTGCTTCTTCCTCCTCTGTCGCCTCCCCTGTTGAAATCTCTGCCTCCTCCTCTGTTGAAACCTCCCTCTCTCGGGGCGCGCGGTTCCATCGGGCGAGCTTCATTAACGGTAACGGTTCTTCCGTCTATTTCCTTTCCGTTAAACATTTCAATAGCTTTGGTGGCTTCGTCGTCTGAAGACATTTCCACAAATCCAAAACCTTTTGAGCGGCCTGAGAATTTGTCTGAAATGACTGTCGCTGACTCAACTGTTCCTGCTTGGCTGAAAGTGTCTTTTAACATATCACCAGTGGTGTTGTAAGACAAATTGCCAACGTATAATTTTTTTGCCATTTTCTATTTGATTTTTTGCAGTAGGGCGACCACTCAGCCGGCTTACAATTTTCACGAAACCACTTGAGAAACCTACCTTGTCCTTATTCGGATGTCTATATAATACTACATAACCCATATTAAAGCAATAGCATAAACAATGCGGATAAATGCCTGATTTTACCAAGAATAATCACAATGTGATTTTATTTTTGGCCCAAGCTGATAATTTCTTCCGCTATAACTTGAGCCGAATCCGGCCTTGAAAACTTAGCCGCTTCTTCGGACATATGTCTTAAATTATCCGGACTTTCAAATATTTTTTTAAGCTGTGAAATAAAAATATTGTATTTAAAATTTGATTCTTCAATTACTATTGCCGCGCCGGTTTTAGCGTATTCATACGCGTTTTTCCTTTGATGGTCGGATGCGGAGGTTGCCAAAGGAATCAAAATGGAAGGTTTGCGCATCGCGGCTATTTCAAAAATTGATCCGCTGCCGGATCTTGAAACCACCAAATCAGCGGCGGCATAGGCGTCTTGCATATTATTCTCAAAATACGGGACAGCTTTATAAAAATCTTTCCTGCCGCCCATAACGGATAATGCCCCGTTTAATTCCTTGTTAAACTGCTCAAAATTTTTAATTCCGGTCTGATGTAAAATTTGAAAATTCTCCGCCGATAACGACGCGGCCGAATTTAAAAAGAAATCATTTATAGTTACTGCGCCTTGCGATCCGCAAATAACCAAAATTACCGGCTTTTGCGGGTCAAACCCAAAAGATTTTTTGGCGGCTTCGCGGTCCGCCGTCACCATTAAAAAACTTCTGGTTGGATTTCCAACAAGCGCTATGTTATTGATGATTTTTTGCCGCACTTTTTCATTTTTAAAATAATTCACGAATGAATCC
>DAHWFZ010000052.1 GCA_027336345.1 Candidatus Wolfebacteria bacterium | reverse complement strand
GTCGTTAATGGCGTCGAGTATTTAGACTGCATATATATGTTAGAGGTGATACTGGAAAAAGTGCTTTATGGAAAATACACGGTAAGTTTCGACCAAGATTTTAATATAATAGCGGTAAATAGAGAAACAAGAACAGAAATTTGGATTAAAGGTTTAAAGGACATTAAGAAAATAAGGCAGTCTATCTATAAAAGGGTGAAAGCAAAGCAAGAAAGCCCATCAAATATGCAAAGCTATATATCTATGGAAACGATAAGCGAGCTTTTTTTAAAAGCTCTTTGGAATGCATCGGCTTTAGAAACATATCGCAATAATAAATTTTCTCTGCATAAAAATATCAAAGGTATCCCCATTTCAAAAACCGATGATGCATATATAGTAAATATCGGTGGTATTGCAGCACGTCTGCCGTTTAAATATTCAGATATGCAGTTCGAGGAGGTGTTCGGAGAAACTTTCGAGTTTTATGTGAGAGAAGTCGGTTACGATACTGAGGAAGGCACATTTTCGATGATTTTATCTAGAACAACAAAAAACTTTGTTAGGAATATAATAGAGCGTGAATTGGGATACCACGCAGTAGTTACTGATCGCTTTGTCGGCAAAGCGAATTACGTCTATGTCCTAAAAATACCCGATAAGGATAAGAAAGAACGCCTTGAGGGGCTGATCGGGGAAAAGATGGTTTTTAGGGAGGTTAAGAGATGATTTTTAATATTACAATAACTTGCCAAAAGAAATAAAAAATGTTATAAATAATATAAGATGGTTATATCCATAATATAAATAAAATTATGCAAAAAGAAGCCAAAGCCAGAATTAAAATCAACGGATTGCTTAAAAATGCGGGTTGGAGATTCTTTGATGAGGAAAACGACAACAAGGCAAATATTATTTTAGAAAATAATGTCAAACTCACAAAACAAACTATAGACGAACTTGGAAATGATTTCGAAAAAACAGGAAATGGATTTATCGATTTTTTACTTCTTGACGAAAAAGGTTTCCCATTTGTTGTCTTAGAAGCAAAATCAGAAGATAAAAACCCTCTTGACGGGAAAGAACAGGCACGCCGTTATGCCCAATCGCAAAACGCCCGTTTTATTATTCTTTCAAATGGTAATCTTCACTATTTATGGGATTTGGAACACGGCAATCCTGCGGTCATTATAACTTTCCCGACTTATGAATCCCTTAAACATCTTGAATCTTTTAAGCCAAGTTTTACTTCTTTATCGGAAGAAAAAGTCGAAAGCGATTATATTGCCAAAATCCAAAACCCAAACTATCAAAAAGACCCCCGCTGGATTAATGAAATCCAAAGAACGGATTTTAGCATAGAGCAGGATTTGAAATTTTTGCGTCCATATCAGCTTGCCGCAATTCACGCTTTGCAAAATTCTGCCAAAAAAGGAAATGACCGCTATCTTTTTGAAATGGCGACCGGAACGGGCAAAACTCTTGTTTCAGCTGCTGTAATTAAGCTTTTCTTAAGAACAAGCAACGCCAAAAGAATTTTGTTTTTGGTTGACCGGTTAGAATTGGAAGAACAAGCTAATAAAAATTTTAGAAAAATATTGCATAATGATTTTACCACCGTTATTTATAAAGAAAATCGTGATGATTGGCGGAAAGCGGAAATTGTCGTTTCAACTATTCAAAGCTTGTCTTTTAACAATAAATACAAAAAACTTTTCTCGCCGACGGATTTTGATTTGATAATTTCCGATGAAGCCCATCGTTCAATCGGCGGAAATTCAAGAGCTGTTTTTGAATATTTTGTCGGCTACAAATTGGGGCTTACCGCAACGCCTAAAGATTATCTCAAGAATATTAATGCGAAAAAAATAAGCGAGAAAGATCCGCGTGCATGGGAGCGCCGTCAACTTTTAGATACATATACGACTTTCGGCTGTCCTTCAGGCGAGCCGACCTTTCGTTATAGTTTACTTGACGGCGTAAAAGACGGCTATCTTGTTAATCCGGTTGTCGCTGACGCGAGAACGGAAATTACCACTGAACTTTTATCTGAAAATGGTTATTCCTTAATGGTTGAAAACAATGAAGGAGTCGAGGAAGAGCAAACCTTTTATCAAAAAGATTTTGAGCGCAAATTTTTTTCGGAAAAGACGAACCAGATTTTCTGCAAGACATTTTTAGAAAATGCACTCAAAGACTCGATTAGCGGTGAAATTGGTAAAAGCATAGTATTTTGCATCAGCCAAAAGCATGCTTCAAAAATTACTCAAATACTTAATCAATTTGCTGACCAGCTTTGGCCCGGAAAATATAATTCCGATTTTGCGGTGCAGGTTACTTCAGCTATTCCAAATGCTCAGCAATTTCCCATTAATTTTTCCAACAATAATTTGAACGGACAGACAAAATGGCTGGCAGGCTATAAATCTTGTAAAACCCGAGTTTGCGTAACTGTAGGCATGATGACTACCGGTTATGACTGTCAAGACATTCTAAATATTTGTTTAATGCGCCCCATTTTTTCGCCCACCGATTTTATTCAAATCAAAGGACGCGGAACGCGAAAATTTACTTTTAATTATAAAGATACTGACAATGAACAGATAAGAGCGGAAAAAGAAACTTTTAAGCTTTTTGATTTTTTTGCTAACTGCGAATATTTTGAGGAAAAATACAATTACGACCAAGTTTTGAAGATTCCGATTAAAGTCGGTAGGGGAATGGAAGTAGGCGAAGCTACGGATATTAATGAAGTAAGCGTTTTTAACCCCGACCCGCTCAAAACATTTTCGGAAAAAGTTGTCGGTCTTGCGGGGATGAAAGTTGATTGGAAATTCTTTGAAAAATTTGAGCATCTCGTTAAAAACGATACTGTAGTTAAACAAAAATATGAGCAAGGCGATGTTGACGGTGCTGAGGAATATGTTAAAGCCGAAATTTTTGATAAGCCCGAAGACTATTTCAATTTAGAAAAACTGAGAAAAGCCATTAAAGCCGACCGCCGTATAACGCTTAAAGAATTTATTGAAAAAATATTCGGCGGAATAAATAAATTTAAAACGAAAGACGAACTTTTGGAAGAAGAATTTGAAAAATTTGTGGCAATTTATAAACCGGACAATAAATATGCCTTGCCCATCAAAAATTACCTTAAAGCCTATATTACCGATTCCGAAATCCGAGATATTGTCGAAACAAAAGAATACAGTCGTTTTGCAACTAATCCTAAGGTTACGATGAAAGATTTCCGCGATTTAAACGGCTTTCGCGAAATAATACCCGAATATGTCAAAGATTATGTTTCTATTAATACTTTTATGTAAAGGTAAATATGCTTAATCAAGAAACAAAACGAAAAATTGACTCCGCCCGCCAAATCTTGGTTGGCAAAGTGCCGGACCCAAAAGCGCAAGTTGAACAAATCACAACGGCATTGATTTATAAGTTTATGGACGATATGGACAAAGAAGCTCAGGAGCTTGGCGGCAAAAGCACATTTTTTACTAACGGATATGAAAAGTATGCGTGGACAAAATTAATGGACCCAAGGTTAAGTGGTCATGAACGGCTTGATTTATATGATGAAGCGATTAATTCTTTATCTATGAATCCACATATCCCCCAGCTTTTTAGGGATATATTCAAAGATGCTTTTTTGCCATACCGTAGTCCTGAAACATTAGGCTTGTTTTTAAAGGAGATAAACGGTTTTACTTATGAACATAGCGAGGATTTGGGCGATGCCTTTGAATATCTGCTTTCTATTCTAGGCTCGCAGGGTGATGCCGGGCAATTTCGCACTCCTCGTCATATCATTGATTTTATTGTTGCGGCGGTTGCTCCGAAAAAAGATGAAACTATTTGCGACCCCGCCTGTGGTACGGCAGGCTTTTTGATTTCCGCTTACAAATATATTCTTAAACAGCATAATAATTCTGATGATTCAGAAAACTACGAAAAACAGCTTACTCCAGATGAGAAGAAGAATTTAATGAATCATTTTGTCGGTTATGATATTTCGCCAGATATGGTGCGGCTTTCGAAAGTGAATTTATATCTGCATGGATTTCCAACCCCAACCATTTTTGAATATGACACTCTTTCAAGCGAGGAAAAATGGGATGAAAATTTTGATGTGATGCTTGCCAATCCTCCGTTCATGTCGCCAAAAGGTGGAATTACGCCTCATAAAAGATTTTCAGTGCAGGCTAACCGTTCTGAAGTTTTATTTGTTGATTATATTTTAGAGCATTTACGGCCAAATGGTCGAGCCGGTATTATCGTGCCGGAAGGCATAATTTTTCAATCCGCAAACGCTTATAAGGCATTGCGTAAATTATTATTAGAAGACGGGCTTTTGGCGGTTGTTTCATTGCCGGCTGGGGTTTTTAATCCTTATGCCGGAGTGAAAACAAGCATTTTGCTTTTTGACAATAACATGGCCAAGAAAGCAAAAGAAATTTTATTCTTAAAAATTCAAAATGACGGCTTTGATCTTGGGGCGCAAAGGCGGGAAATAGATAAAAACGATTTGCCGTTAGCTTTAGAAATAGTTAAAAAATATAAAACAGCTTTGAAGGAGAGCAAAAAATTTGAATTAAATGGGGAACTGGCAAAAATTGCTCATCTTGTCGCCAAAGATAAAATCGCCGAGAGTGACGATAATAATCTTTCAGGAGATAGATACAAGGTGGATGTAGGTTTTACTAATAAAAAATGGCCTATGGTTAAATTGGGCGATGTAAAATTGGATATGAAAGATGGAGGAACACCTTCTAGAAAAAATCCGGAATATTTTGGCGGCGATATTTGTTGGTGCGTTGTAAAAGATATAAAACCAGAAATTTATGATACAGCGGAAAAACTTAATGAATTTGGTTTAAAAAATAGTTCGGCCAAGGTTTGGCCAACTGATTCAATAATTATTTCTCTGGGGGCAACTATTGGTAATATTGGAATTACAAAAGTTCCTACAGCTACAAAACAAGGATTGTCGGGAATTCTGGTTGACAAAAATAAAGTTTTACCTGAATTTTTGGCGATGATTTTAAAAAGCAAAAAGGAATATATTAAATCTTTGGCGACAGGAGTTACCATTAGAGAGATTAGACCTTCAAGACTTAAGGAATTATTTATTTTTCCTCTTCCGCCTCTTGAAGTCCAAAAAGAAATCGTTGAGCAGATTGAGATTAAGCAAAAAGCAATTGAAGCCGCCAAAGCGGTGATTGAGAATTTAGAGAGAGAGAGACGCTATTTTGGCCAATCGCTTAGAAAATTAGAAGATGTTGAGTGGGTGGAGTTGGGCGAAATTTCAGAAAGAATAACAAAAGGAACTACGCCGACAACAATTGGCCATAAATTCGAAAATATGGGCATAAACTTTATTAAAATCGAATCAATAACGGAAGGCGGCGGTTTAATTCCAAATAAAATTTATTATATTACGAAAAAATGCCATGAGGAATTAAAGAGATCTCAGCTAAAAGAAAATGATTTACTTTTTTCAATAGCGGGGGCTTTCGGGCGCGTGTCAATTATTCCAAAGTGGGTTCTGCCGGCAAACACAAATCAAGCGCTTGCGATAATTAGTCTGAAAAGCGATATTTATCCAAAATTTATTTTTAACTTTT
>DAHWFZ010000047.1 GCA_027336345.1 Candidatus Wolfebacteria bacterium | reverse complement strand
CGTCAGAATCCTTGATAGATTCCATAGCAATCAGAAGCCATTCGCTCATCGGCTGGCCGGTGTATTGCAGTCTCAGCTGCGGGCCGACTTCATTAGGGCACAAAACCAATCCGAGTTCCAAAGCGCGCTTATATGTGTCTTTGAGAAAGGCGCCTTCTTTGAAGCCGAGGTCAGCGTTGGAAACAACCACGAGGTCTATTTCCGTTTCCTTGTCTGCCGTTTTGAATTTCGGTTTGCCAAGGATATCATTGCCCCAATCGCCGATGCGATGTCCGCCAGCCTTGAGAGCTTTACGAAAATCATCAGCGGTCTTGAGTCCTGTTCCAAGCTTGATGGTTTTGAAAATCGGGAAAGCGCACTTTGCCTTACGCCCACCCTGCACGATTATCTCGGCGATTTTCTCAATGAGATTTTCGCCTTCGGGAGTCGCCAGACGATAAAAATCTTCGTCCGTGCCGCCTCTCTTCTTTACAGCCGCGACAAGCGCGGTAGTGATCCCCATAAGTACGCCAAGCGCGCTCACCAACACCGAAACATTCTTCTTACTCATGACTCCTCCTTTATTTTGGTTAGCCCCTCATTCTGACCCCATGCCAGAACCCCAGACTTCCAGTTTAATTACAGATTTTATATCACTTTAAATAATATAAAATCTGCAATTAAACTCTATTTCACAAATATTTATGTGGTTTTTAATGTACTCATTTTATATTAAAATAATAACAAAAATAAGTTTATTTGTCAAGTTCAGCAACTTTCTTAATCCTTCTTACGTCTTTTTCCAATCCCGAAAACGAAGTTTTCAGCCATACATCGGTAATTTTTTTAGCCTGCTCTTCATTGCTTAATTCCGAAGCCAAAGATAACACATTCGTATCATCGTCTTTTCTTACAAGCTCTGCCTGATTAACGTCCGTAACCAAAGCCGAACGAACGCCTTTGAATTTGTTAGCCACGATATCCACTCCCGCGCCCGACCTACAGATAAGTATTCCGCGCGCTTCTTCCGCGTAATTCTGTGTTTCCTTTCCGCGTAATTCTGCGCTTGTGGCGGAAATTTTCTGCGCCACAAGCTTGGCAAAATCGGGATAATCATCATTTATGTCATAATGATCATTGCCCATATCAACAACTTGATAGCTATTTTCAAGCAAATATTTTTTTAATGCTTCTTTGAGCTCAAATCCCCTGTGATCGGCCCCAATGTAGATAGTCATACAATTTTTAATTTAAAATTTTAATTTCTAAACAATTTCCAATGAAATAATTTCAAAAGTAAAACATTAAATCATTGATTAAAAATTAGAAATTGAAAATTTAACTGCTCCAAAATACCTTCTTTGATTATTATAGGGTGTTAGCTGCAAGCATTACGTGTTTTACCAGCGTTGTGGTATATCCCCACTCGTTGTCATACCAAGACAAAACTTTTACCAAATCGCCGTCAATGACTTTGGTGAATCTCAAATCCACAATCGCCCCGTACGGTTCGCCTATAATATCCGAAGAAACCAATTGATCTTCGGTTGTTTTTAAAATTCCCCGCCATCTCGGATCATTCTCGGCTTTTTTGAAAATTTCATTTATTTCTTCAACTGAAGTTTTCCTTTTCGCCACAAAAGTAACATCCGCGATTGACCCGGTTATCACCGGCACCCTGATGGCAATGCCGTCAAACTTTCCTTCCATTTCTTTGAAAGCCCTGGTTACGGCGATAGCCGCTCCTGTTGTTGACGGGATAGAGTTCTGGCTGGATGCCCTGCCGCGCCTGAAATCGGCTCCCTTTACCGACGCGTCCGAGACAGCCTGAGTATTGGTGAGCGCATGCACGGTATTTAAAATCGCTTTTTCAACCCCGACGCTTTCCGACATAATGGCAATTACCGGGGAGACGCTGTTTGTCGTACAGGATGCGTTGGCTGAAATCCTGCAAACTTTCATATCACTTTCATTAATCCCCAGCAAAACAGTCTTGCCATAGTCGTTATCGGCGTCTTTTGCCGGAGCGGTTAAAACAACCCTCTTGGCCCCTGCGTCCAGATGGACTTTTGCCTTTTCAAACGATTCAAAAACTCCGGTTGATTCAACCGCGATATCAATGCCCAAATCTTTCCACGGCAACTTTGTCGGATCTTTTTCCTGGATAAATTTAATTCTCTTATTGTCTATGACTAAATAATTATCCGGCGAGCTTGTTGAACCGCTTTTCTCTGTTTTTACGTCTCCCGGAAAGCTCCTGTAGACAGTGTCGTACTTGAATAAATAAGCGGAATTTTCAATATCGCCCAAATCATTTATCGCGACAATCTCAATTTGCGGTTCGTCTATTATCTGCCTTAAAAATAATCTTCCAATCCTGCCAAACCCGTTAATTGCTATTTTTGTTGTTTTCGCCATTTTCTCCGTATGTCATCCTGAGGTAATCCGCAGGATCTCAATTAAAATTAGATCCTTCGCAAAGCTCAGGCTGACTTGTTATTCCATTTTTACTTTCCCGGAATCGAAAATTTAGTATTTCCGTTTTGAATAAATTCCTTTATATTTTCAATGTCCGTGTCCAGAATCCTTTGAATTGCTTCCACCGTATTAAAAGCCGTGTGCGGCGTTATCAAAACATTATCCATTTTCATCAAAATATGGTCTTCCAAAGCCGCCTTCAAATTATGCTCTTCCGGATGGCCATATAACAAAAATGCGGATTCATCCTGGATTATTCCTTCCTCCTCCAAAACATCCAGCCCCGCTCCCCCCAAAATCCCGTCTTTTAAAGCTTTTACCAAGGCATCAGTTTCCACAATGGCGCCTCTGGCGGTATTTATCAAAATCGCGCCTTTTTTAATTTTGCCGATATTATCCATATTTATCATATGGTGCGTGGAAGCCTGCCCTGAGCCGGCCGAAGGGGCAATATAAGGGACGTGAAAATCAATCACATCCGCTTGCGCCAAAAGATCATCAAACGAAAAATATTTAAAATCCAAATCCTGCGCCAGCTTTTCATTCGGAAAGGCGTCAAATGCGATTACGTTCATTCCGAATCCCTTCGCGATTTTTATCGCATACTGGCCGATCCGTCCGGTCCCGACAATCCCGATTGTTTTTCCTTTCAAATCAAACCCCCGCAGCCCTTCATAGTTGAAATTTTCCGTTTCTTTAATGCGGTCGATTGCCTGATACATTTTTCTTGAAAGATTCAGAAGCAAACCGAACGCGAATTCCGCGACGGTATTGTCGCCGTATCCGGGAACATATCCTGTTTTAATATTTTTTTGTTTTAATGGCTCAAAATCAATGTGGTCAAAACCTGTTGACCGGGTAGTAAGCAATTTTAAATTCGGCAGCGCCGCCAAAACATCAGCGTCAATTTTTGATCCCACAAAAACGGAAATTACATCTGCGTTGTCATTCTGAGCGGAACGAAAAATCTCTAAATTATCCTTGTTCAATTTTTGGTCGCTAAAAACCAGCTCAACCCCCGGCAATTGCTGTTTAACATAATCCTGCTCCCATTGTTCCATTTCAAAAAATCCTATTTTCATTCCCGTAGCATTACTTTGCCTTAATAATTTAATGCAATTAAAATTATTATTCGGTTTAAGTAATTATTATATTATTTTATTTTATCGTATTTGATACTTCCCTGGTTGATGTTGCAACGCGCTGTTGGCTGGCCAAAGCTTCCGCAATTTTTTCCTGGGCATTATTTTCCACGGCCTTTTTTTGAGTCATAAAAGATACCAGCGTTCCTCCCGCAAACATTGAAACGGAAAAAATAAAAATAACTGAAATAAATATGAACAAATTCAGCGATAAAACTCTTTTCTCCATTTTCTTATTATAATACTTTAGCGCAAAAGCTCAAAACGAATCCGATTAAATAAGCCGGGAGATAAAAAACAATCAGCCGCGGCTGATTGTTTTATTGTTTATCTGTTGTTTTTGGGCTTTATTATTTCATCAATTACCCCGTATTCTTTTGCTTCGGATGCCGACATATAAAAGTCCCTGTCGGTGTCTTTTTCCACTTTGGCAAACGGCTGCCCGGTATGTTTGGCGATAATGGCATTAAGCTTATCCTTTATTTTAACGATTTGTTTTGCCGTAATCGCGATATCCGCTGCCTGGCCTTCCGCGCCGCCCATTACCTGATGAAGCAAAATTTCGGAATTCGGCAAAGCGAATCTCTTTCCTTTTTTACCCGCGAGCAATAGCACCGCGCCCATTGAAGCGGCCATCCCGACGCAAATGGTTGAAACATCCGGCTTAATGTACTGCATAGTGTCATAAATCGCCATCCCGGCAGTCACAACTCCGCCCGGAGAATTTATATAAAGTTTAATTTCTTTTTTCGGATCCTCGTGTTCCAAAAACAAAAGCTGCGCGATAACGGCATTTGCGACCTGATCATTTATCCCTCCGCCCAAAAAAATTATGCGTTCTTTAAGCAAACGCGAATAAATATCATAAGCTCTTTCGCCCTGCATTGTTTTTTCTATTACTGTCGGGATTAGTATGTCCATATTCGTAATTATTAAGTTAACGAGTTTAGCGAGTTAACGTGTTCATTAAAGCTTTTTAACGCGTTAGCCCGTTAACTATTTAATGCCTTAATTATAATAGAGAAAAAGAAAATATCAAGCTTGACATTTTAAATTGTATATGCCAAAACCGCTCCCACGTTTCACCGGGAGCGGCTTTTTTTGTTTTTCCTAATACGAGCATCGGAAAATTTTGGATAAAATCAATGAAGAAATTTCCACAAAAACTTCGATGTTTGAGGAAGCCGTGAGGAAGCCGATAGACGACGAGTTCGAAGTTTTGTAGGAAAAATTTCGTAATTGATTCCAAAATTTTCTGGCTCGTGCTTTTTGGTACTTTTTTAAAAAAGTACTTGAATAAAATCACCCAACCCTCTTTTGGAAAGAGGGCTTAGATTCCTACTCCCGCAGAAATGCCAAATCTACTTTTTCCTTTATAACCTTCTACTTTAAAAACTTAACGATTAAGAGCGCCACAATATTTATAACTTTAATCAGAGGATTAATCGCCGGGCCCGCGGTGTCTTTATACGGATCGCCGACAGTGTCTCCGGTAACCGCAGCTTTATGCGCGTCCGAACCTTTGCCTCCGAATTTTCCATCTTCAATGTATTTCTTGGCGTTATCCCATGCGGCCCCGCCGGTTGTCATTGAAATTCCCAGGAACAACCCGGAAATTATGGATCCGATCAGAAATCCTCCCAAAGCCTTTGCTCCAAGCCCGAATCCGACAATCAAAACAGCAGCTATCGGGATTAAAGCCGGAACAATCATTTCCCTCAAAGCCGCCTTGGTAACAATATCAACGGCTGCTTTATAATCCGGCTTTCCGCTGCCATCCATAATTCCTTTAATTTCCCGGAACTGCCTTCTGACTTCTTCCACAACCGCGCCCGCGGCTTTACCAACCGACTTCATAGCCATTGAACTGAAAATATAGGGCATCGCAGCGCCCAAAAACAATCCGACAATTACGTACGAATCACTCAAATCAAACGAAATATTTTTAACGACCGCAGTCAATTCTTTCGTGTATGTCGCGAACAGTACCAAGGCGCCCAATCCCGCTGAAGCAATCGCGTATCCTTTGGTAACCGCTTTTGTCGTGTTGCCGACCGAATCAAGCGCGTCCGTAATTTTTCTGACATTTTCCGGCTGGTTGGACATTTCCGCAATTCCTCCGGCATTGTCCGTAATCGGGCCGAACGAATCAATCGCCACAATCATACCCGCGACGGAAAGCATCGCCAAAGCCGAAACCGCAATTCCGTAAATTCCGGCGAGCGAGAAGCTTGTTAAAATTCCCGCGCCGATTACTATTATCGGCAATAATGTTGATTCCATTCCGACCGCCAATCCCATAATAATATTTGTTCCGTGTCCCGATTTTGAAGCTTCGGCAATTGAAGCCACCGGCCTGAATTTTTTAGCGGTGTAGTAATCAGTAATCACAACCATCAATATCGTAATCACCAATCCGACAATCGCGCTCAAATATATGCTCAAGAAATTATCCGTGAAGAAAAGCTTTGTCACAAAATAAAACAATCCGGCTGAAATTATAAGCGATGCAACCATACCCTTATAAAGCGCGTTCATAATACCTGCCCCGTCGGAAGCTTGCTTTCCTTCGGGGTTCTGGCTCTTCCCTAATTTCACAAAAAATACTCCAAGCACGGAAGCCAAGATAGCCGCTCCCGCCAAAACCAGCGGGAAGTAAGCGCCCAATGTTCCGATAGTAAGGGTTCCCAATAAAATCGCCGCCGTTAAAGTAACGGCATAAGTTTCAAAAAGATCCGCCGCCATACCCGCGCAATCGCCGACGTTATCGCCGACGTTATCGGCGATAACCGCCGGGTTTCTCGGATCATCTTCCGGAATTCCGGCTTCAACTTTTCCGACCAAATCAGCGCCGACGTCCGCCGCTTTTGTAAAAATTCCTCCTCCCAATCTGGCAAAGATTGAAATCAAGCTCGCGCCGAACCCGAGTCCGATCAAACTTTTCACGTCTCCGGTTGAAATATAAAATCCGGCAACCGCCAAAAGTCCCAAAGCGACAACCATCAACCCGGTTACTGACCCGGCTTTAAAAGCCAAGGACAATGACTGCGCCAAGCCTTTTTTAGCGGCTTCCGCGGTTTTTACGTTTGATCTTACCGAAACATTCATCCCGATGTATCCGGCCAGAGCGGAAGCAAAAGCTCCGACCAAAAACCCGAACGCCATCATCCGCCCCAAAGTCAGCCCGATAACAACAAAAAGTATCGCTGCAACTATTCCGACTGTTTTATATTGCCTGTTTAAATAAGCCGTTGATCCGGTTTGGATTGCCTTGGAGATTTCCTGCATTTTTGCGTCTCCCGCGGGCTGTTTTTTCAGCCACATCATCAGATATGCGGTATATGCGATTGCTATGGCAATCGGAGTGAATATTAAGTAATACATTAATTAAACAAATTTTTAATTTTCAATTTTTAATTTCTAAACATGACGATCCCGTAGTTTGTCATTCCGTACTTGATACGGAATCTAAGCATTTTAGATTCTGAAATAAATTCCGGATAACGAGGTGTAGGAATTAATTATTGATTATTAAAAATTATTAAAACTTTTTATTTTGTAAATTTAAATGTGGAAATAATTTTTTCAAATAATATACTGCTGGGTGATTTTGGAAAATAAGATATTACATAAAAATATTTATTGTTTTTTATATAAATATTTTTAACAATTGAATTTAGATACTCATTAAAGGGATTTGTTATTATAACTTCTAACCCATTTAAAGTATTCTTTTCTTGTATATATTTAGAAGAACAAGGGTTATCGCCTGTAGGACAAATTTCAGAAAAATTCTTTAATTCATCGTTTAATTTATTTTCAAAACCAGCGGATGAATTTACAGAAATATTTATTGAATCAAATCCTTGTGGTGCAGTCAAATAATCAGGTGTATTATCAGCCGGTCCTTCTGAAAAAGAAAAATTATCCAAATTATAATCAACAACTCCTTCTAAGCTTTTTTCATTTATATACTTAATTTGGTCTTGAGGGTACTTTATTTCAAATCCATATTTATCATTTTTATATACCTGCCAATCCGCAGTTTCGTCGGCCATTTGCTGTGTGAAAGTTGCTGCTTGCTGATTTATATTTCCAATATTTGATTTCTTATATAAATAAATCCCTCCGCCGGCGGCAACCAAAATGCCGGCAATTATTAAAATTATCGGCAATATTGCAACTCCTCTTATTCTGAACGAAGTTGAAGAATTTTTGTTCATGGTTTTTGTAATTTCGTTTTATTTCGTTCTTTCGTTGATTAAAGGACTTTATTCCTCAGTTTTCTCTTCAACTGTTTCTTCTACCTTTTGTTCTCCAAACACTCCTCCGGCTTCTTCGGGCCTTGATTGCGAGCGGATATCAATTTTCCATCCGGTTAATTTCGCCGCCAATCTTGCGTTCTGCCCGTCTTTTCCGATTGCCAAACTTAATTGATCCTCGGCGACAAAAACTTTTGCTTCTCTGCGCGGCAAAATTTCAACTCCCTGCACTTTTGCGGGAGACAAGCTGGCGGAAATAAATTTCGCCGGATCTTCGTGCCATTCAATGATGTCTATTTTTTCGTTTCCAAGTTCATTGGTCACGGCCACAACCCTTGTTCCGCGCTGTCCGACGCAAGCGCCAATCGGATCAACTCCTTCTTCTTTGGCAAAGACCGCAATCTTGGTCCTGCTTCCGGCTTCTCTGGCCAAAGCTTTTATTTCAACCAAGCCTTCCGCAATCTCGGGAACTTCCAACTCAAAAAGTTTCTTTACAAAATTCGGGTGCGAACGGGACAAAACAATGCCCGGCTTCCTGCCTTCTTCTTCATGCAGCGCAACAACGTAAAACCTTAATCTGTCTCCAAGTTTATAGTGCTCTCCCGGAATGGTTTCGTTGTAAAACACAACGCCCATTGCTCTTCCCAAG
>DAHWFZ010000035.1 GCA_027336345.1 Candidatus Wolfebacteria bacterium | reverse complement strand
AAGCAGGGGGCAAAATTGTATCCATTCATTTTTTATTGAAAAAATGGGCGTTTTTTTGTATCTTTAAGTAAATGCTCAATAAAATAAAAAACTTTGTTCCAAAAGAAGTAGAAAGCGAGGTTTTAAAATTTTGGGAAGATAATAAAATTTTTGAAAAATCAGTAAAAAAGAAAGCTCCAAAAGGAGACTATGTTTTTTTTGACGGACCGCCGTTTGCTACGGGTCTTCCTCATTATGGGCATATTGTTGCCAGCACGATGAAAGACGTTGTGCCGAGG
Source organism: Candidatus Wolfebacteria bacterium (assembly GCA_027336345.1). Lineage (GTDB taxonomy): Bacteria > Patescibacteriota > Minisyncoccia > UBA6257 > UBA9933 > DAHWFZ01. Next base: position 2,804 of record DAHWFZ010000035.1, on the reverse strand, counting down.
TATTGGACAATGAAGGGGTATAAAGTTGAGCGCAAATGGGGATGGGATTGCCATGGCCTCCCGATTGAAAATATAGCCGAAAAGGAGCTGCAGATAAAAAAGAAAAAGGAAATAGAAAAAATGGGCATCGGAAAATTCAATGAATTTTGCCGGTCAAAGGTTTTGGCGTACACGGATGAATGGGAAAAGGTAATAGGCAGGCTGGGAAGGTGGGCTGATATGAAAGATGCTTATAAAACCATGGATGCCGCTTATATGGAATCCGTGTGGTGGGTTTTTAAGGAGCTCTGGGATAAAGGGCTTGTTTATGAGGGCTATCGCTCAATGCACATTTGCACGCGCTGTGAGACCACTCTTTCGCAGCAGGAGGTTGCCGAAGGGTATAAAGACATTAAGGATTTGTCGGCAATCGCAAAGTTTGAACTGACGGACTCTGTCATTCTGAATGCAGCGAAGCGGAGTGAAAAATCCCATGGCAACAAGGAGAAATTCTTTGGATTACCTCAGGATGACAAAAATGTTAAAACCTATATATTGGCATGGACAACTACGCCTTGGACTTTAATTGGCAATGTGGCGTTGGCAGTGGGTGCGAATATTAAATATGTAAAAGTTAAAATAAAAATCAGAAATCAGAATTCAGGAATTACGGAATATTTTATTATTTTAGCGAAAGATAAATTGGCTGATGTTTTAAAAAACATCCAAAATGAGAGCTATGAAATAGTGGAAGAATTTAAAGGCAAGGATTTAGCCGGTAAGGAATACAAGCCGCTGTTTGATTATTATATTGGCAAAGGGCTGCAGAACGAAGAAAACGGATGGAAAATTTATCCGGCTGATTTTGTGACTACCGAAGACGGCACAGGCATAGTTCACATTGCTCCGGCGTTTGGAGAAGACGATTTGAAATTGGGGCAAAAATATAAATTGCCTTTTATCCAGCACGTAGGCATGGATGGCATTATCAGGCGCGAAGCGGGCGAATTTGCGGGCATGAGCGTAAAGCCGGCTGATGATCATCAAAAAACAGATATTGAAATAATAAAATGGCTGGCGCAAAATAATAAATTATTTTCAAAAGAAAAATACGAGCATAGCTATCCGCATTGCTGGCGTTGCGATACTCCACTTATAAATTACGCGACATCTTCATGGTTTGTTGATATAACAAAAATAAAAGGCAGAGCTTTGGAACTGGCGAAAAAAATAAATTGGGTTCCGGAACATATTAAAGAAGGGCGATTCGGCAATTGGCTGGAAGGCGCCCGCGACTGGTCAATTTCACGCCAAAGATTTTGGGCATCCGTAATTCCGATTTGGAGGTGCGGAGATTGTAAAAAAGTAAAAGTAATCGGATCTGTCAATGATATAAAAAAAGATATAAAAACTTCCGGCAATAATTATTTTGTAATGCGCCACGGGCAATCCGAAAGCAATTTAAAAGGAGTTGTTAATTCCGATATTAAGCATAATCATCACCGGCTTACCGGAAAAGGGAAAAAAGAAGTTGCCGCGGCTGCGAAAAAGCTGGTTAAGGAACTTAAAAAAGAAAAAATCGATGTTGTATTCTCGTCTGATTTTGAGCGCGCCAGGGAAACCGCGGGAATTATGGCGGAAATTCTCAATGTTCCAAAGCCAAAAGTAATTTTTGACGCGGCTATCCGGGAGGTTAATACCGGTATTTTCAACGGTAAAAAGCCAAAAGATTATCACGGGTATTTCAAGTCTTTGGAGGAAAAGTTTTATAAAACTCCGCCGGAAGGCGAGAATTTGAATGATCTTAAGAACCGGGTCACGGAATTTCTGTATGAACTTGAAGATAAATACAAAAATAAGAATATTTTAATCATAAGCCACGAATATCCGGTGTGGCTGCTCGTTTCAGGAGCGGCCGGGGCGGATGTTAAAAAATCTTTGGAACTTCGCGGCAACAAGGAAGATTTTATAAAAACAGGCGGGTATTTGAAGTTGGATTTCAAGCCGATTCCGCACCGTAATAATTATGAGCTTGATTTACACAGGCCTTATATAGACGAGGTTGAATTTATTTGTGACCATTCGGACAGCTCAGAGCAGAAATGCGGCGGGAAAATGAAGAGAATCCCGGACGTTTTGGACACTTGGTTTGATTCCGGTTCTATGCCGTATGCCCAGGTTCATTATCCCTTTGAAAACAAGAAAAAATTTGAAAATAATTTTCCGGCTGAATTCATAGCCGAAGGCGTTGATCAGACAAGAGCGTGGTTTTATTATCTGCATTCCATTTCAACTGCGATTAAAAATTCCAATGCGTATAAAAACGTTGTTGTTAACGGCATAGTTCTTGCCGAAGACGGGAAGAAAATGAGCAAGCGCTTGAATAATTATCCCGATCCGATGGAAGTTATTAATAAATACGGAGCCGATGCCTTGAGGCTGTATTTGCTGTCTTCTCCGGTTATGCGCGCGGAAAATTTGAATTTTTCGGAGAAAGGCGTTGACGAACTTTATAAAAAGACGATTTTGAGATTGTGGAATGTTTATAATTTTTATAATACTTACGCGAATAGAAAAATTCCAAATTCCAAATTCCAAATTCCAAATTCCAATATATTGGATAAATGGATTCTGGCGCGGCTGAACCAGCTGATTGCGGATATCACAAAATCAATGGACAAATATGAATTGGATAAATCGGTAAAGCCGATAAGCGAATTTGTTGATGATCTGTCAACTTGGTATGTGAGGCGTTCGCGCAGAAGGCTGCAAAAGCCGGAAAACAAAAAAGATTACAGCGCCGCGTCGGCTACAACCGGATTTGT
>DAHWFZ010000031.1 GCA_027336345.1 Candidatus Wolfebacteria bacterium | reverse complement strand
TGACATATCAAGCTTGCCTGCTGAAGTAAACGCATAACCGTGGCGCGCGTAATGAGTCGGCGTCACGCAATCGAAGGTATCCACTCCGCTTTTTATAATTTCCGGAATATCTTCCAGATGCCCAATACCCAAAAGATGCCTCGGCTTGTTTTCCGGGAGCTCCTTAAAAGTCCATTTAAGCATATTTACCATTTCCTTTTTGCTGTTGCCGAATTCCCCTCCGATTCCAAAACCATCAAATGGCAGCCCGGCCAAAAATTTGGCGCTTTCAATCCGCAAATCTTTAAACTTCCCTCCCTGCACAATTCCATACAGAGATTGATTTTTCTTCATCCTGAGTTCATCGAAAGATTTCAGACAAATTTTCGCCCACTTGTGGGTTTTTAGTAATGATTTTTTAGTGTATTCATAATCCGCCAATGGCGAAGTGCATTCGTCAAAAACAAAAATTATATCCGCTCCCAGATCTTTCTGAATTTTCATTGATTCCTTGGGGCCCAAAAAAATCTTCCTCCCGTCAACCGGAGATCTGAACCAAACGCCTCTGTCGGTTATAATCGTATTTTTCGGCTGCTGCCCGACTTCAATTTTTTTATTATTCCCTGAGCTTATCAAAGGGTTGATAAGCTTCCCCGTCCCGAAATCCCTTCCAAAACCAAGGCTGAATACCTGAAACCCGCCCGAATCGGTCATTAAGGGCACGTTAATATTGGCGAACTTATGCAGCCCGCCGTGTTTTGCCACAATTTTTTCTCCGGGCTTTAAATGCAAATGGAAGGTATTGGAAATCAAAATCTGCGATTTGGTCGATTTAATTTCCTCACTGGTCAAAGTCTTAACAACGCCTTGAGTGGCAACCGGGACCAAAGTCGGGGTTTCAACAACGCCATGGCTGGTTTTTAGCCGCCCGATCCTGGCATTGCTTTTTTTGGATTTTTTTACAATGTCAAATTTAAACATACTAAATTACTGCTGTGATACTGTACTAACACACTGATATACTTGAGTATATCAGTGAACATTATTTTCTTTATCCACCTTATAACTCTCGCTATCCCATCATCTTCCGGAGTTCATCCTGATATCTCGGCAAAACCGCCATTACTGCGGCCATTTGATCTTTGCCGGAATCCATTTCTTTTTTTACATCTTCCGCCAATTTGGTAAAAAATTCCGGATTCTCGGAAATCGCTTTCATTATTTTTTCTTTTTGTTCAGCCGGAACATTTTTGAGCTGGCTTTCCAGCATTTTTTTAATAAAAAAGTTTTTAAACATGTTTATATAATAACAAAGCTTCCGGAAAAATCCAGAAGCTTTATTATTATAGATCCCTAAATGAAGGTCTCCCCTCGGCAAGCCGGCGGGGTACCACATGAACTCGCTTCGCCCGCACAATTACATGACAAGCCAGGCGGTATCCGACCTGCATTGCGGCATTACTCGGACAAAGCGCAAAACTTCGTATTGCGTTTTGCTCCTCGTTCAACCGCAATAAATTCGGGATGCCGCTGAAAAAATTTAGTGGTGCTCCATTAAATTTTTTACCCCTTTCTTTTTGGCAAAACCAAAGATATATATGATTTCCAATATACCGACGGTGTTAATCACAAGAAGCGCGACAAACCACCACTTTTCTCCCAAACGGGCTGCTTTCCATAAAGCTATTCCTTTCCATGCCAATGCCCAGATTAAAACCGGGAAGAAATACCAGCTGCCCACAAAATATTGTCCCATATTCTTTAAAATAATTTTTATCAATTCTGCGACCTTTCTTTTTGTTAATTATAACAAAGAATTTCCAAATCAAAAAGACAAGGAAAAAAAACGGTTCCACACATTTATGGAACCGCCCCTCACCTATTCCGATCCTTCGGAAGCGCATATCGATTTTCACTTCTCTCATATATTTCATTCAACGCCAAATCTCCAATAAATCGGTTACCTTCTATAAAAAAAATCCACAATGACTTTAAATCAAATTCATATTTAATCCGCCGCCGAATTTCACCAATCGCCCGCTCATTAAAATCAGACCTGCAAAAAAGATGCCACAAAAAATTCATAGAGACTTCTTTTCTTACAAAATTCCAGTTATCTTCATCCAATATAACCCACTTGTTCCCATAGAAAACCTCAAAAAATCCTGACTCTTCATTCACTCTGCCATCCATAGTAATCACCTCCTATTTCGTTTTAAATTATTCTGAAAACAGTATGTTACAAATATAATTATTTTTCAACCTCCGCGGCGGCTTTCCTGTATTTACAGAGTTCGCAATCCCAGCCGGATTTTGGCAATTCATCGGACATTAGGCACTTATGCGCGTCAATAATCGCTTTTTCAACCCAAGCATCACCGCCTTCATAAGGGATAATTTTAACGTCAAATTCAAGTTTAGCGTCAAAAGCTTCTTTGTCTTTCCTGCCGTTCACATAAACAAAATACCCCAAATTTGAAACATCAAAACCGTTATGCCTCAACAGCCACTGGTAAACTTCCATCTGCCTCCGGTATTGGTTATGCCATTTTGTGTCCTCAAGCTCCACCTCCCCGGCCTTGCTTGTAGCCTTATAATCAACCACGTGCAATTTCCCGCCGGGACTTTGCCAGATATCGTCAACAGCCCCAAATATCAGCAAATTTGTCGGCTCATGCAGATATTGCACTCCGACAAAATTTTCCCTCCACTGGTCCATATTTTCATTTGCAAACGGAATCGCGTCAACGCCGTATTTTGCCATCAGCGGATGCCTTGACCCTTTTGCCCTGTGGATATCAAATTCTTTTTTTAGCAAATAATCCACGGCGATGTTTAAAGTAAACGGCGCCATTGGCGGCTGCGAAACTCCCAATCTTCTGTCCAGATAAAAGCACCTCGGACAATTCAAAAACATATCAATCTTAGATCTGCTCAGCTTGAACGGATCGCTGCTTTCAGGATCAAAATTCTTTTTTACCCATTTTTTATAATAAGCCATATTCTAAATAATTTTTAATTTCTAATTTTAAATTTTAAAACAATTTTCAAAAAACTAAAATAACAAGCGTTATTTAAAATTCTTTCGGGTGAAAAAAACTTATTCTCAGCGCGTTGGATATCGGCAAAAAGTCAGTCAAAAAATTATATGTTGAAGCCCCTATGGGACCCAAAACTCCAACGCCTACCAATACCAACCCAATCGCGTTGGTAATTGCCCAGATCGCAAAATTTTGGATAATAATGCTGCGGGTTTTTTTAGCCAAGAAAATCATATCCGGCACGCGCCTTAGATCGTCTTTCATCAAAGCCACGTCAGCGGCCTCAATGGCAGTGTCTGAGCCGATAGCGCCCATGGCAATGCTTACATCGGCCAAAGCCAAGGCAGCGGCGTCGTTAACGCCATCTCCGACCATTGCAATGGTTTCTCTGGTTTTTTTGTTTGTTCCTTCAATAAATTTCAGCTTTTCCTCGGGATGCAGATTGGCTTCATATTGGTCAATCCCAAGCTCTTTTGCAACGCGAGCCGCAACGCGGCTGTTGTCCCCGGTAAGCATAACAATTCTTTTAATGCCTAATTTTTTCAATGATCTTGACAGCATCTTGGCAAACGGCCTTACTTCATCTTCTATAATCACAAAACCGATAAGTTTTTTATCAGTTCCCAAACTGACGATACTGAACCCGTTATTTTCAATTTCTTCAATTTGCTTTAATTCCTCATTGCCCGTGGTTATCCCGTTATCCTTTAGAAAATCTATTTTGCCCGCAAAATATTTCTTGCCGTTTTTTACGACCGAAACTCCTTCTCCCGGCACTTCATTGACTTCATCGGGAGACGCAACGGGAATATTTTTTTCTTTCAAATATCTCATTATGGCTTTTCCAACCGGATGGCCGGCCGCAACTTCCGCCATGCCGAATAATTTTAAAAATTCAGTTTCATCCATTTTTTGGATAATTCTGATTTCTTTTATTTTCGGTTTTCCATAAGTCAAAGTCCCGGTTTTGTCAGTCATAAATACCTTAATTTTGGGTAAAGTCTCCAAGACGTCAGAACCTTTAATCACAATTCCAAGCTGCGCGGCTCTGGCAATTGCAGCCGTAAACGCCAAAGGCACGGCAACGGCGATATCATCCGCGCAGACAACCAAAAGCACCGACAAAACCAAAAGCAAATCACGCGAAAAATAATAAATTATTATGGCGGCGGCAAGAGTAATTAAAATGTACCACTGCGTAAATTTGGCGGCTATCCTTTCCGTCTTGGCTTTCTTGCGGCTTGCTTCTTCAACCAAGGCTATCAGCTTTTCCAGCGTGCTGTCCTTTCCGATCCTGACCGCTTTAACAAGCAAAGATCCCGACTCGTTTAAAGTGGAAGTTAAAACGTTATCGCCGGTTTTTTTCACAACCGGGACGCTTTCCCCCGTGAGCGTAGCCTCATTAACGCTTGCTTGCCCGGAAATAACTTCTCCGTCAACCGGAATGCGCTCCCCCGCCTCAACCACAACCTGATCGCCCGCCTTAACACGCTCAACTTCCTTCTCAATAATCTTATCGCCTTCTTTTATTTTTATTTTAGTGGGGCGGAATTTCATCAGGTGCTGGATTATATTTTTTGCCCTCATTGCCGTCCATAAATCAAAAATACGCGCCGAAGCCAGCATTAAATTTATAAATACCGCCGAATACCACTGTCTGGCTAAAAATGAAAATATAAGCGCTATGCTGGCCAATAAGTCGATTGTCATTTCTCCGGTTTTGAGCGCCTTGAGCGCGCTTATTAAAACCGGTATCAATCCGATTATTGAAAGTATAATAAGAACCATCTGCGGCACCGGCAATATTTTAAAAACATCAATAACCAGCGCGATTGCCAAGACAACCGCCAAAGATACATTCAAAGAAATAACAAAAGGAAGATTGGGTATTTGGACTTTTCTTATTTGAGCCATTTAACTAATTTTAGCATTTTTCCAAAAATAATCACGAAAATTTTTCTATCCTCACCCCCAAAAGCCGTATCGCTTTATGCTTTGGGTTTTCACGCTTATCCAAAAACGGGAATAATAATTTTAATACCTCAAATTCCAATACTTTTAAATCACCCGTTGCTTCTTTTAACGTATGGCTCCTGCTCTTGGTTGTAAAATCAGAAAATCTTACCGTAACCGTAATATTTCTAAAATTTTCAAAATCACTCTCCCTAAAACGGCTAAATACCTGTTGGCATAATTGTTTTATTTTTTTGGTCACTTTATTGGCATCCAATGAATCTTCCAAAAAAGTTTCCTGCTCGCCGATTGATTTTGCTTCCCATTCCAAAACCAGCGGAGAATCATCTTTGCCCCTGGCTTTATCATAAATTTCACCGCCCCATTTGCCGAACATTTCCTCCAGCTGTTTTTTTGTCAGGTTTTTTAAATCTTTAATTGTTTTAATTTTAAATTTATTTAAAATAATTTCGCTTTTCGGCCCGATGCCCGGAATATCGCGAATTTTAAGCGGCTCCAAAAATGCCTCAACAAGTTCAGCGCAAGCTGTTTCATTATCTGAACCAACAACAGTCATCCCATTTGGCTTTTTAAATCCGGACGCAATTTTTGCAATCAGTTTGTTCGGCCCTATGCCGACTGAACAAGTCAGTTTTTCTTTTTTATAAATTTCATCTTTTATTTTTTGGGCGATTTCTTTTGCATAGTCATAAAATCCACCTTCCACTTTTTTAAAAGCGGGCAAATCCGACAAATCAAGATACGCTTCATCAATGCTCGCCTGCTCCACAGCCGGAGAATATTTTTTAATTATCTCAATTATGCGTTCCGACACTTCCCCGTATTTTTCAAAATCAACCGGCAAAAACACCGCCTCCGGTTTCCCTTCTTTTTTAGCCTTTTCCGATAGCTTCCAGGCTGTTGAAATAGGCAGAGTCGAATGGATGCCGTATTCCCGGGCCTTATAATTGGCAGTTGATACAACCCCCCTCCCGCGGCCTTCCGCGGGGTCAGAGCCCACTACAATGGGCAATCCTTTGATTCTGGGCTTATCCCTTTCCTCCACAGCCGCAAAAAAAGCATCCATATCCAAATGTCCGATAATTCTCATCCCAGTGACATGACTTTGATTCAATAATGTAATGAATTAAATTATTGTTTATTTTAATAATGTATTATTTACCTTCACTACAATTTTTCTATCTATTTATCAAAACTTAATCACTGACCCATTAAAGTAATGTTACTGGGTCATCCGCTTATTTTAACATAAAAAATAACATTCCTGACTGATATATTTAAGTATATCAGTCAGGAAATACAACTAAATTGTTAAAGTGCCGTACGAGGTTTTTTTTGCCTCAATTCAAATCTCTCGTCTCTGGAAAGCCAGCCTTCTCCGGTGCTAAAGATAACAAACTCCCTGATAGACTGCCCTTCCTTTTGGCGCCAGCCGGTATTTCCATCTTTTTCTTTTACAAGATTAATTCCGTCTCTTGTGACAAAAACCAAATCTTTTCTCGGATTGCGCATAATCCCTCCTCGTTTTATTTTTTGCCCGCCAAGGACAAAAAACGAGCCCATTTCAGGGCTCGTTTAAAATGTAAAGTATTTAAAATCAAAACATCAAAAACCAGACCTGAAATTAGGTTTTTGATTGTGATGCAAATTGTTATTTAATAATTTAATCATAATTCCTTTATCCATTTTACTTTCTCCTTTATACAAATATTATATCTTTGAAATTTCAATTTCAGTGTAAGGCTGCCTATGCCCTTTTTTCTTCCTATATCTTGCTTTCGCGTGATATTTGAAAACAATCTTTTTCTTATCCCTTGATTGCCTTATGACAGTTCCTTCAACTTTGGCTCCTTTTACAGTCGGGGTGCCAATTTCAACATTGTCGCCTTCGGCGACCAAAAAAACCTTATCAAAAGAGACATTGCCTCCTTTTTCAATTTCCAACTTTTCAATTTTTAACTTTTGGCCGACAATAACCTTATACTGTTTGCCTCCGGTTTCAATTACTGCGAATTTACTCATAAATATAAAGATATTAAATTTAATACAAAAAAGCAAGTCCTGCCAATAAAAAAAGGGGCATTACAGCCCCTCCTAGATTGGTTTGAATTCAACCGAATCCTTTACGGTTGATTGAACACATCCCCAAAATTTATTCAAAAACTTCCAACTTTCTTCCGCCGGATAAAGATACTGGTCGCTTATTATTATTAAATTACTCCCCTCAAACTCACTCAGTACTTCAATGAGTAATTTTGGCCTTAAGTCATGGCCAAAATTGCCACAATTGCCATACCGTAACTGAAACTGAGGGTCAATTTTTTTAATCCGGTTTTCCAAAATATCCAGCTCAAGTTCAAGATTCGAAATGCTAATAAACTGCTTTTCAACAATCACGTAAAGCACAAGCCAGCGGGAAACAAGATTATTCATCGCCAGCCGCAAAACCTCTGTCAGAGCTGCACCATACATATAGACCTCCTTTTATCCGGTTTATTAGTCTTATATTTTTGAATAATACTGAATAAATATTGCCACAAAAACTTAAGCAAGTCAATCAAATCTCAATTTTAGAAAAAAGGTAGCTTCCGATTGCGACAAAAACAATCGTAACTGCGCTTAAGACCATAAGATCCATTGAAATCCCAAGATGGGCGGTATTGACAAGCGTGGCTCTTATTCCGTCAACGCCATATGCCAAAGGATTAGCTTTAACAATCACCGTTATTACCTCGGGCAATCCGGAAATCGGAAAAAGCGCTCCGGAAAGGAAAAACAAAGGCTGTACCAATAAGTTCATAATAAGCTGAAAACCGTGAAAATCTTCCAGTACGGAAGCAATCGCAGTGCCAAGCGCCGTGAACAAAATAGCGATCAAAGCCATAAATACGGCCGCCAATAAAAGATTCATTCCGTAAACCGGCTTAAATCCCACAAGTAAAGTAATTAAAAATATTATGACTCCCTGCATAACCGCGACAGTCGCCCCTCCCAAAGTCCTTCCTATCATAATGTTAATTCTGGAAACCGGGGCAACCATTGTTTCCTTCAAAAACCCGAATTGCCTGTCCCAAATAACCTCAATGCCTGAAAACATTGCCATAAATAAAATTCCCATGGCAATGACGCCCGGAGCTAAAAATTGTATGTAATTTCCTCCGCCTGCTTTCTGAAAAATCGGGCCGAATCCGAATCCCAATGCGACCAAAAATAATACCGGCTGTCCGAGAGAACCGACAAGTCGCGATTTTGACCTGTAATATCTTTTAATCTGCCTTAGCCATAATATATAAATAGTAGACATTGAATTTATTGAGTCATCCTGAGCCCAACGAA
>DAHWFZ010000018.1 GCA_027336345.1 Candidatus Wolfebacteria bacterium | reverse complement strand
ACGTAGCGATTAAAAAAATATCGCAACGTTTTACAAAAAAATGGCAGCTAAGAAAAAAGCAGCAAAGAAGAAGACAGTAAAAAAAGCAGCAAAGAAGAAGACTACCAAAAAGAAAACAACCAAGAAGAAGAGATAGTCTTTTATAAAAATCCGATGGCTTAAAACCATCGGATTTTTTAGTTTACGCATATTTTTATATACGGAATTTATTGTTGAAATATTTTGATTCAATATGCTATAATACGCATATGCAAATAGACATTAAAACAAATAAGCTGGATTTGACTCCGGCAATAACTCAATACATAGAGGATAAAATCGGGTCATTGGATAAATTTATAACAAGGTTTGAGGGCTATGGCGAGGCGAAGGCAACTGTTGAAATTGCCAGGACAACCGCGCATCATCAGCATGGCGACGTATATTATGCGGAAGCGAATTTGTATGTGAACGGAACTGTTTTAAGGGCGGAACAGACTGAAGAAGATATCAGGGCGGCGATTGATAAGGTAAAGGATATTCTTAAGATGGAAATTCAAAAATATAAGGAAAAGGCGGAGGCCAAGAGATTGCCTGAGAAAAAAAGTTCCGAGGAATAATCGCGGTTTAAAATTTAAAGTTTCATTTGGATAAACAATGATTAAAGTCTTTAGATTTTAATCATTATTTATTTAATTTATTACCAGTATGTTTGAAATTTTTAAAAATATTTTTGGGAAAATTGATTTTGATGCGGACATAAAAGAGATGAATTCTTTTGAGAAGGATTTTGAAAATCTTTCGGATGATGAGCTGAAAAATAAAAGTTTGGAATTAAAAAAAGAATTTTCATCCGTAAGCGATTTGAGCGCTTTGATGACGAGAGCTTTTGCTTTGGTTCGGGAAGCCGCAAAAAGAAATTTGAAGCAGCGTCATTTTGACACCCAGCTTATCGGAGGAATTGTTTTGCATCAGGGGAAAATCGCGGAAATGGCAACCGGGGAAGGAAAAACTTTGTCGGCCACCGCTCCGGCATATTTAAATGCTTTAACCGGGAAGGGCGTTCATATAATTACCGTTAATGATTATCTTGCAAAACGCGATGCCGTTTGGATGGGGCAGATTTATAACGCGCTCGGGCTTTCAGTCGGCTGCCTTATTCACGACGCGGCTTATGTTTATGATCCTGCTTATGTGGAAAAAAAGGAGGAGGCTTCCGGAGAAAATATTGACAAAGAGCGCGATATTGTCGGAGGGTTTAAGGTTTTCCAGGAATTTTTGAGGCCGGCTTCAAGGCAAGAGGCATATAAAACGGATATCCTTTACGGCACCAACCATGAATTCGGATTTGATTATTTAAGGGATAATCTTGCGTACAGAGCGGATGATCAGGTTCAGAAAAGCCATTATTTTGCGATTATTGACGAGGTTGACAGCATTTTAATCGATGAGGCCAGGACGCCTTTGATTATTGCCGCGCCGGATACCGAATCAAGCGAATTTTACAGGATTTTTTCAAAAATTGTTTTGAATCTTAATCAGGATGAGGATTATGAGGTTGATGAGAAAATGAAGTCCGTCATCGTCAACGACAGCGGAATAACTAAAGTGGAAAATGCTTTAAAAATCAAGAATCTTTATTCACCGGAAAACGCCAGGCTTGTGCATTATCTGGAAGAGTCATTGAAAGCCAAGGCATTATTCAATAAAGACAAACAGTATGTTGTTAAAAACGGAGAAGTCATAATTGTAGATGAATTTACCGGCAGGATGATGCATGGCCGCAGATATTCGGGAGGATTGCACCAGGCAATTGAAGCAAAGGAAAATGTAAAAATTCAGCAGGAATCCAAAACATACGCTCAAATTACGCTCCAAAATTATTTCAGATTGTATGAAAAAATTTCCGGAATGACGGGAACCGCGCAAACATCGGCGGAAGAATTCCACAAGGTTTATAATCTTGACGTTGTTACCATCCCGACCAACAGAGCTTTGGCCAGAAAAGATTTGTCGGATTTGATTTTTAAAACAAAAGAGGAAAAATACAGCGCCGTAGTGAGGGAAGTTAAAAAATTAAACGATGCCGGCCAGCCTGTTCTGGTTGGCACTACGTCAATAAATAATAACGAACTTATTTCGTCTTTATTGGCGCGCGCGGGAGTTGAACATGAACTTTTAAACGCAAAGAATCACGAGCGCGAAGGAGAAATTATCGCTCAGGCCGGCAAACTAAATGCGGTTACTGTTGCCACTAATATGGCGGGAAGAGGAGTTGATATTATTTTAGGCGGAAATCCGGTTAACTCCGAGGAGGCTCAACGAGTCAAGGAATTGGGCGGGCTTTGCATTATCGGAACCGAAAGGCACGAGGCGAGACGAATTGACAATCAGCTGAGAGGAAGAGCCGGGCGCCAGGGCGATCCGGGCGCTTCGCGATTCTTTCTTTCTTTGGAAGACGACCTACTGAGAATTTTCGGAGGGGACCGCGTGAAGAAAATGATGGAGACTTTTAATCTTCCCGATGATGAACCGATTGAATCAAAAATAGTTTCAAGGGTGGTTAACGAGGCTCAGAAAAAAATCGAAGGATTTAATTTTGACGCGAGGAAACATCTTTTGGAATATGACGATGTTTTGAACAAACAAAGAACCGCTGTTTACGGCCGCAGACAGGAAATTCTGACAGGAAATATTGTTGAACTGTTGAATGGTTTGATAGCAAATTCGTTTAATAGGCTTGCCGGGCAGTTTATTGAAAGGGAACAACTTGAAGATTTCATAATAAAATCGGGAATTTTATCCAAGGATGAAATTAAAGAGAATATTGAAGAATCTTTGGCCGAAAAAGTTAAAAAATCCGTAACACGGCAAAATGAGTTTGATACTAAGGCAAGATTGCTATCAATTTTGGATATGTTATGGATGAATCATTTGGAAAATCTGGCTGATTTGCAGGAATCAGTGAAAATCCGCGCTTACGGGCAGCATGACCCGCTAGTGGAATACAGGAGAGAAAGCTATAATTTTTTCCAGAATTTATTTGTTAATTTTGAAGACTGGATTTTCAATAATTTAGGGAAAATTATTGTGGCAGAAAATTTCGCACCGGCGGCGCAGCCACAAATTAATCTTAATGCTGAACAATTTAAAAATGCAGGCAGAAATGATTTGTGCCCTTGCGGGAGCGGGAAAAAGTATAAACACTGCCACGGGAAATAAAATAATTAAATCAGGAGCATGGCAATAGTTGTTCTAAAAGAAGTTTTAAATAAAAGAAAACCGCCTTTCGGCGGTTTTCTTAAAATTGGAGCAAGGCTTTCCTTAAATTTCGACGCCAACCGAAGCTGTTGCCGATAGGGAAAACTTACACTTCACACAAATATAGCATACACGACTATGCGGAAAAGTCAAGTTATGCACATTCTATATAGAATTATTGCCTAAAATTGCATAAAATTAATAGGTTATGACAATTTTGATAAAAAATATCCTTTTAGTTGATGGAACCAATAAGCCAGCCGTGAAGGCCGATGTTCTGGTTAAGCGCGACAGGATAGCGGCAATCGGGTATTTCCCGACATATAAAGCCGACGAAGTGATTGACGGCATGGGGGCTTATCTGACTCCGGGATTTATTGACATAAGCACCAACGCGGATCTTTACTTGAATTTATTTTCCAATCCTTCCCAGAACGAATATCTGCTCCAGGGAGTGACTACCATAATAGGCGGACAAAACGGCATATCATTGGCGCCGCTTCTTTACGGGTCGCCGGAACTGAATAAATTTTGGGCGAACCCGCACAAAGTATTGAATATCAACTGGCATACATTCGGCGAATTTTTAAAAAACATAAAGAAAAAAAAATTCGGAGTTAATTTTGGAACTTTAATCGGCCATTCCACCGTGCGTGAGGCATTGATAGGCGACGAGTTCAGGGATTTGACCCAGAAGGAGATTGAAGTTTTCGGGCATATTGTCGGCAGGGCAATGTCAGAAGGGGCATTTGGAATTTCTTTTGACCTTGATTTCCCGCTGACATCCCTTACGCCGTATAAAGAAATAAGATCACTGCTGGAAATTGTTGAAAAATACAAGGGGCTGTTCAGCGTAAAACTCAGGAATGTTTCCGATTCGTCAATTTATTTGAAAGACGTGAAGGATAAGCTTCTGGATTCGGTTGAAGAAGTTGTTAATTTGTCAAAGGAAACCGGAGTAAGAACGCAAATCAGCGGTTTTTCATGCTTAAAAGGATTTGAAAAAGATTATAAAAAGTCTTTTGAAATAATCAGCGATAATTTGGCCGTTGCCGACGTGAGTTTTGATTTGCACCCGTATGATATTTCGGTTCTGCCGATATTCTATTTTTTGCCTTTATGGGCCAGGCGCGGAAATTTCGGAGAAATAAGAAAAAATTTGGATTCCAAAGAATTAATTGAAAAGATAAAAAAGGATTTGCCATTATTAAAAGCCGATGATATTAAAATTTTTCAGGCGCCGCATCATGAACATCTGGTCGGAGAATCTTTGAAAAATTTTTGCGAAAACAGGGGGTTAAACGCAAAAGACGGCCTTTTAAATCTGATGAAGATAACAAAGCTGCGGGCAGAGCTGACCTATAAAAATATTTCTTTAAAATCGTTTAATGAGGCGCTTGCGCATGAAAGGTCAATTATATCGTCTTCTTTTTCCGGATTTTTTAAAAAGCATCCCGGAAATTCAATGGCAGAAAACCACAAGACTTTCGGTAAAATTTTGAATTTGGCCATCAAGGATAAGATTATTCCGGTAGAGCTTGCTATAAAAAAGATTACAAGCATGCCGGCCAAGCAACTCGGCATTAAAGACAGGGGAACCATAAAAATCGGAAATTTCGCCGATCTGGTTGTTTTGAGGGAATCAGGAGTTGAAACCGTGATAGTGAACGGGAAAATCGTTGTAAGGGACGGGGAATTAAGAAACAGTCTGGAAGGCAGAATTTTAAGCCATAAATTAAAATAGTTTTACGTTTAAAAAGCACAAATTAAAAATTAGAAATTAGAAATTGTTTTTAACAACATATGTTTTCTTGGATAAAATTTAAAAAGGGGCACGCGCCCGATTATATTTTTCTGTCGGCAATTTTATTGCTGGTTATTTTCGGGTTGGTGATGCTTTCAAGCGCGTCGTCCGATTTGGGCAAACTGAAATTCAACGATACATTTTATTATTTAAAACATCAGATATATTACGGATTGAGTTTGGGAGTCGTGGGATTTTTAATAGGGTATTTTGTCCATTATAAAAAATGGCAGAAACTTTCAATTTATCTTTTGCTTTTCAGCGTTGCCTGCCTTATTTTGGTCTTTACTCCGCTGGGATTTCACTCGGGCGGCGCTACCCGGTGGATAAATATCGGCCCGATATCGGTCCAGCCGGCGGAAATTCTGAAACTGACTTTTATTATTTATTTGGCGGCCTGGCTGAGCAATAAAAAAATAAAACGCCAATCCAGCTTCAGCGAGGGGCTGCTCCCGTTTTTGGCAATATCGTCCGTAATTGCCATTTTGGTCATATTGCAGCCGGCCACCACAACTATTGTGATTCTGATGGGCGCGAGTTTAATAGCGTATTTTGTGAGCGGCGCCAAATTGCGATATATTTTGGGGATAATTTTATTGGGAATTGTGGCTCTGGCCGGTTTGATTACCGTGACTCCGTACAGGTTTAACCGCGTAATGGACTATTTGCACAACAATAACTCCGATGTTTTAAGTTCCGGTTATCACAGGAATCAGGCGTTGATTTCCATAGGATCCGGAGGAATTTCCGGAGTCGGTTACGGACAGTCAACCACAAAATACAAATTTTTGCCCGAGCCCATAGGCGATTCGATTTTTGCGGTTATTGCCGAAGAACTGGGTTTCATAGGGTCAATTTTTGTGATTGCGACTTTTATTTTGATTTTTATAAGGGGGATTTTGATTGCAAAAAATTCCAGGGATGATTTTGGGAAACTTACGGTTGTAGGGTTTATTTCCATTATTGCAATCCAGACATTTATAAATCTGGGGGCCATTTCCGGATTGCTCCCGCTAACCGGAGTGCCTCTGCCGTTTATCAGCTACGGAGGAACCGCTCTGGCGATTTTTTTGACCATGATGGGAATAGTTGGTAATATATCAAAATACAGTTAATATAAATTTCTAATTTTAAATTAATCTTTTAATGATTAAATTTTAAAATTGGATGCAAGAAATTATTACATATAATGCGAATTTTATTCACAGGCGGGGGAACAGGAGGGCATATTTATCCTATTTTGGCAGTTGCGGAAAAATTGAAATTATCGGCACAGGAAAAAAATATTGAGGCAAATCTTTACTATATGGGATCTGCCGGTTCTTACGCCGGTTTGCTGGAATCAAACGGCATTAAGGTATCGGAGGTAATTTCCGTTAAATTCAGGCGATATTTTGATTTAAGGAACATTTTGGATATTTTGAAATTTCCTTTCGCGCTGATTCAGGCGTTTTGGAAAGTGTTTTTTTTGATGCCCGATGTTTTATTCTCAAAAAGCGGACCAGGAGCATTGTCCGTGGTGTTGGCGTGCGGATTCTACGGAATTCCGATTATTATTCACGAGTCTGACGCGGTGGCGGGGCTTACTAATTTAATTTCCAGCCGTTATGCCGCAAGAATTGGAATTTCATTTCCTTCCGCCCAGGATTCATTCGTGAAT
>DAHWFZ010000119.1 GCA_027336345.1 Candidatus Wolfebacteria bacterium | reverse complement strand
TTTATTTATTTTTTTAATAAAAGATAAAACTTTTAACAAAGAGATTGGCTTAATATCAGTGTAATTATAAATTTTTTTATCATTAATATTGATAAAAATAGATTGTGCATCTGAATTTTTTAAAGTTCGCAAAATAATTTTTTTTCCAATTAATTTCATTAACTTTTTATTTTTCTCCTTAATACATACCCAAATAATTTAAAACCAATTTCCTCATGAAATTTTTTAGATTTTTTATTGTCTTTATGTATTGTGGATTGAAATATTTTAATTTTATTTTTTAGAAAATATAAAGCTTATTATCAAACTCAAAAAAAGCCACATAAAATCTATACCTTATAACGAAAAATCGCTATTTTTGTTCCAAAATAGTATTCAACCGGGGTTAAATTATTTTACTTTTTCAATCGCTGTCTGAAGTTCCCAGAAATTTCTATAAATTCCGTTTGGATTTTGCATTAATTCGCCATGCTTGCCCATTTCCGCGATTTTTCCGTTTTCCAAAACAATAATTTTATCCGCATGCTGAATCGTGCTTAAGCGATGCGCAATTATAAAAGTTGTCCGATTTTTTATAAGATTATTTAAAGCTTCCTGAACCAATTTTTCCGAAACCGAATCAAGAGCAGATGTGGCTTCATCCAAAATCAAAATCTTGGGATTGCGCAAAATCGCCCGTGCAATCGCAATCCTTTGCTTCTTTCCGGTAGACAGTTTGATTCCCCTTTCACCGACAATTTGTTTGTATTTTTTTGGAAATTTTTCAATAAATTCGCGGGCATTCGCGGCCTTAGCTGCTTCAACTATTTCTTTTTCCTTCGCTTTCATATTCCCATATTTTATATTGTTCTCAATCGTATCGTTAAAAAGCAAAACTTCCTGCGGCACTACCGCCATATTATTCCGCAACATACTCAACTTAAACTTCTTGATATCAATGCCGTCAATTAAAATTTTCCCTTCCTGAGGGAAAAAGTATCTGCCTATTAAATTAGTAATGGTAGTTTTACCGACGCCACTTTCCCCAACAAGGGCAACTGTTTCACCTGATTTAATTTCAAAAGAAATATTTTTTATGGTCATCTGGCCTTTTTTATAACCAAAGCCGACATTTTCAAATGCAATATTGCCTTCAATCTCTTTAACATCAATTGTTTTTCCAAAATCTTTTTCCGGAGCAATTGAAAAATAATCCACCACCCTTTTAAACGAGGTTAACGATCTTTTTACTCTCCTATACTGGTCGGCTATTCTGGAAAGAGGCGCCGTAAGAAGGCTTATGTAACCGACAAACATCATCAATTTTCCGGGAGTCATAGTTCCCGCCCTCAGCATAAACACCCCAAGACCGAAGACAATTATGAAACTCAATGTAAAAATAGTGCTTTGCCATTTATCCATCTGCATCCAGATATAGCGGTAATATTTGAATACATCGCTGGCTTTACCAAAATTTTTTTTATTCCTTTCGTATTCAAATTTTTCATTTGTGGAAGCTTTGACGGTTTCAACATTAAACATGGCATCGTGCCTGTCGCCGAAAGCCTTGTCCCATGCCTGATTCAATTTTTTCTGCCATTTTATTACTTGTTTTGTATAGAAAAAAGTAATCGCGACATAAGCTATGCTCGCAACCAGCAGAATAATCGTTAATTTCCATTCTACAAATAAGAGAATAATTATGGCGACAAAAAATGTAATGATTGTCGGAAAAAATGAAAAGATAGTGCTTTCAATCAGATTATAAAGATCGTCAATTCCCCTGTTAATTCTATTTGATACCTCCCCAATCTTTTTCTCTTTATGAAACTGCAGCGGCAAATTCATAATATGCGCCACGACATCCACCTGAAGTATTGTGAAAATATCCATGCCAATCTCATAAGCGAATTTACCGCTATATCTGTCCACAGCATCCCTAATAAGCGATAAAAGAGCCCATAAAATAATAATTATCAACAAAAGCTTGGCGGAAGAATCCGGTTTTATGGAAATATCAACCAAACGGCCATAAATATACGGGACCACCGCGCTGATTGCGCTCACAAAAAAAGTGGCGGCTATGCCCAAATAGACTTTTTTCTTATTTTCAATTTTTGTCCAGACGAATTTTAATTCTTTTGGGATTTCCATACCCTGTAGTAGAATTGCGAACTTAAAATTTTATTAAAAATTTTATTTTTAATAATTTGTTCACACCTCAAAATACTTTTTATTATAACCCGATAATGATATTTAATGAAAAATCATTCGCAATTTCACTACGGGGCATAAAAATACGCGCAAAAGCGCCGTTAATTCATCAAATATAACGATGGAATCGGTAAAAAAGTTTCATTTGTCATCCTGAGCCCTGCCTACCGGCAGGCAGGTTGCGAAGGACCGCATGCGACGCAGATTCTTCCGAGTACGTCAGAATGACTAAATTGCATGTCATCCTGAGTCCAACGAAAGATCTCATTGAACACAGATTCTTCCGAGTACGTCAGAATGACACCAGCAAAATTCTTGACGCTAACGCGGAGGAAGCCTGCTTCCAACAAACGGGGTACCTCAGAATGACGGGAAGTAGGATCGCCGCGGAGTATCTCGCAATGGTAAACCCTTCAATTCCGCTGCGCTTCACTCGGAGAATAATATTAAAAAACAAACCTCACCTAACCTCTCCTTATGAAGGAGAGGAAAAATCACTCTAACCCTCTTTATTAAAGAGAGCAAAAAAATCCGGCTTAAAAGCCGGATTTTTTAGAATAATTTATAAATTTTTATTCGTATTCCCTGATCATCAGTTGGGAATCAACTTGCCTTATTGTTTCAAGAGCCACCGAAACAACGATTAATACCGCCGTGCCGCCTATTGTCAAAAATGATATGCCGGTAAACATTCTCAAAATATTAGGCAGGATAGCAATAATGCCAAGAAAGATTGCGCCCCAAAGCGTAATGCGATTGATTGTTTTTCCAAGAAAAACAGTTGTTGATTCTCCCGGCCTGATACCGGTGATGAATCCTCCGCTTCTTTGCAAATTTTTTGAAATTTCATTCGGATCAAACGTAACTGCGGTATAAAAATAAGTAAACAGGACAACCATTGCAAAATATATTGAACTGTAAATATATTGGTTATTGAATACTCCGGTTACGAAGTCGGTTAGTCTCAGTGAAAGAGCTTTTGAGAACACCGCGCTGACTTGGGCTATAAACTGCGGGAAAAGCATAATTGAAATGGCAAATATGATTGGAATAACTCCGGCTTGATTAACCTTAATCGGCAAATAGCTGGAAACTCCGCCGTACATTTTATTGCCTCTTATCTGTTTGGCGTATGAAACCGGAATTTTTCTTTCCCCTTCATTTACAAAAACAACTCCGGCAATAACCACAACGGCAACGATTATAAATGCCAGATATGTCGGCAAATCAGCCGCATTATATGTTTTAATAATATTTCCGATGGATGATGGAAGCCTGCTGACAATACCCGCAAAAATTATCAATGAAATGCCATTACCCATATTTTGTTCCGTAATAAGTTCGCCGATCCACATCAAAATCATTGATCCCGCGGTAATCACAATAACATCTCTTATAATTTCAAATAAGCCCAAGCGCGGCAAAACTCCCTGAGACATAAGGAGATTCAAAAATCCATAGCCCTGAAGTATTGCCAATGGGACCGTAATATATCTTGATAAGCGGTTAAATTTAGCGCGTCCCGCGTTTCCTTCTTCATAATATATCTCTTTCAACTTCGGGAAAATCATAGTCAGAAGCTGCATAATAATAGTGCCGGTAATATACGGGCCGACTCCAAGCATTATGATAGACAAATTGCTCAATGTGCTGCCAGCCATAACGCCCAAAAAGCTGAATAATTGGCTGGACGCGAAAAAATCCCTTAATCTGGCTGCGTCAATGCCGGGAATCGGTATTGCGGCCAAAACCCTGAAAGCGATCAATAAACCAATAACTATAAGAGCCTTATTGCGGAGATCTTTATTTTTAAAAAGTTTAAGAAATTTGTTCATTATGCTTACGCGAGCAATTCCAATCTGCAAATTTCATACGAATCCACAAATATTTAATTTGAGGCATTCGGATGTATTTGAATATTTTGAACCGCGTTTTTTATTCCACTTTTCCCCCGGCTGCTTCAATTTTCTCTTTTGTTTTTTCAGAAACGGAAATGCCTTTTAGAGTTAAAGCTCTTTTAACCTCGCCGTTTGATAAAACTTTAACCTCAATGGACGCATTTTTAATCAACCCGTATTTTGCCAATAATTCCTTGGTTATCAAGGTTTCTTTCACTTTGCTTTCAATATTTTTAAGGTTAACAATTTCAGGCTTTGAAATTATAGCCTTATTCGCGAATCCTCTTAATTTAGGAATGCGGATAAGCAAATCGCGGATTGCCGGCCTGATTCTGTGCCCTGACCTTGCTTTTTGTCCTTTTGTTCCACGGCCCGAATAAGTACCGCGCTTTCCTCCACGGCCAACTCTGGTTTCTTTCCTATTTTTTGTTGTTGATTTTAATTCGTGTAATTGCATAAATTTATAGCTTATTTTACGGGCGCTTGCTTGTAATGCCTGGCCGGTTTGAGATCTTTTAACGCATCAATTGTCGCCATCGCATTCGTAAGTTTGTTTTTTGTAGTGCCCAATGTTTTTGCAGTGGCATCTTTAATTCCAACCATAAGCAAAACATTACGCATTGATCCTCCCGCTTTCAATCCGTGTCCCAATTTAGCCGGTTTGATAAGCACTCTTGCCGAACTGTATTTTGCGGATGTTTCGTGAGGGATGGTTCTTCCTTTCAAGTTAATGGTAACTAAATTCTTTTTAGCTTTGGTTTTTGCCTTATCAATCGCCTGAGCGACATCAAGGCCTTTTCCGAGGCCAAGGCCCACTCTCCCTTTTTCATCTCCGATTATGACAGTCGCCCTGAAACTCATTCTTTTTCCCCCGGACACAACACGCGTAACTCTGCGCAAGTCAATTGTTTTTTCCTTAAATTCGGCTTTTGGCTTCGGAGCCATCGGCCTTCTATTGTCTTGTCTTCTGTTTTCCATGTTTATAAAATAATTTTATTATATCTTTAATCCGCCTTTGCGAGCTCCTTCGGCGACAGCTTTAACACGACCGTGGTACGCATAACTGCCTCTGTTAAAAATAGCCGATGAAATTTTCTTTTCCAATGCTTTTTTCGCGACCAATTCTCCCAACGACCGGGCTTCATCAACTCTTGTTTTTGATTTCAATTCTTTCAATTCATGGGTTGACGCGCTGACCAAAGTCTTTCCGGCCGAATCATCAATCAGCTGGGCATAGGTGTAAAAATGGCTCTTAAAAACAGAGAGTCTGGGCTTTTCCAAGGTGCCAAAAATCTTAGCGCCGGTGCGATTTTTTCTCCTTAATCTTGTTTCGTTTATTTTTTTTCTTTTTTTGTTCATAAATTAGTCAAATGTTTAATGGATAATGCGGAATGGGTTCGATTTTACTTTTTGCATTTACCATTTTATTTTCTACTTGCCCGCGCTTCCAACTTTCTTACCCTGTTTTCTCCTTATAATTTCTCCCCTGTATTTGATTCCCTTTCCCTTGTAAGGCTCCGGTTTCTTGAGAGCCCTTATTTCAGCGGCAATCTGTCCGACAGCTTCTTTATCCTGACCCGAGATGGTTATAACGTTCTTTTCAGACGAAATTTTTACTCCTTTTCTGGAAACAAATCTGACTGGATGTGAAAAACCAAGATTCAATACCAATACATCTCCTTCCATATTGGCCCTGTATCCAACTCCTTCAATTTCCAAAATTTTTATAAAACCCTTCTTCAATCCTTCAATAATATTGTTTGCCAGAGAGCGTGTTGTTCCCCAGTTAGCAGTCGCCTGATTCAAATCTTTTGTAGTCTTAAAAGTCAAAACTTTAACGGTTTTATCATCAACAGTTTCTTCTGAAATTTCAGCACTGATATAAGGCAACACTTTTAATTCTGCTGCTTTGTCTCCTGTTTTGAATTCCAAAACATCACCGTTTTTAACTACGGTTATATTATCTGGTATTACTATTGGTTTTTTGCCTATTTTTGACATATCAATTTTATATTTAACAATTTATCTTTTAAATTTTTACCACATTTGGAAAAATAACTCTCCGCCCAACTTTCTCTTTCTTGCTTCAGCTCCGGTCATAACTCCTTCCGGGGTTGAAATAACTGAAATTCCGTATCCGCCCCTTACCAACCTTATTTCCTTATAACCGGCATAGAGGTGGCGGCTCGGCGTGCTGAAAAGTCTGATTCCGCTGATAGCTCCTTTGCCATCCGCATATTTCAAATCAATGCTCATAATTTTCTTTATACCTCTTCCCTTTTTTTCAAAATTCCCGATGAAATTATTTCTTTTTAGAATTTCCAAAATCCTTTCATCGTTGCCCGAATAAGGAACCTTAATGGATTCTTTTTTAACTGCCTGAGCATTTTTAATTTTTATTAATAAATCTATATACACGTTTCAAATTTAAAATTAAAATATAAAAACCGAAAACTTTTTGAATTTGCTGATTTTTATTTTTTAAATTTAGTTTTTTCTTTTTATTTCTCTGTTTTTAATTTAGCTTACCAGCTTGCTTTTTTAACTCCCGGAATCTCCCCTTTGGAAGCCATTTCCCTGAAGCAAATACGGCAGATACCGAAATCTCTCATATAACCATGCTTTCTCCCGCAGCGGAAACAACGCCTGACTGAGCGGGTTGAAAACTTCGGTGTTTTTTTTGATCTTGCTATGACTGATTTTTTTGCCATTGTTTTTATAATTATTTTTTAAGAGGCATTCCCAATAATCTGTATAATTCCACTGCCTCATCCCTGTTCTTAATATTCGGAACAATCGTAACTTCCAAGCCAAAATCCTGCCTTGAGGTTTCCTGGCTTATTTCCGGAAACACCACATGCTCTTTAAAGCCAATAGAAAGATTACCGTTTTTATCAATATTTTTCAACTCAATTCCCCTGAAATCCTTAACGCGCGGGAAAACAATCTTGATTAATCTGTCCATAAAATCCGCCATCCTGTTGCCTCTTAATGTGACAACCAACCCGACAATCTGGCCTTGCCTTGTTTTAAATCCTGCGATTGATTTCTTTGCGGTTGTTGTTTTTGGTTTTTGTCCCGTGATTGCCGACAAATCTTTTACGATTTCAGGCAATACCTTGTCTTCAAAACCCTGCTGCTGGCTCTTTTTCCCGACGCCGACATTAACAACCACCTTTTCAATCTTAGGTATGGATAATAAATTTTTGTGCCCGAATTTTTCCTTCATCTTCGCGGCAACTTCCTTATTATATTTTTCTTTAAACTTTAAATCTTTCATAATTATAATCTTTATGCTTTAAATTCTTGCCTGACACTTTTTGCAAACTC
Source organism: Candidatus Wolfebacteria bacterium (assembly GCA_027336345.1). Lineage (GTDB taxonomy): Bacteria > Patescibacteriota > Minisyncoccia > UBA6257 > UBA9933 > DAHWFZ01. Next base: position 12,564 of record DAHWFZ010000119.1, on the reverse strand, counting down.
TTTTCTTGTCGTCACCTTCAATAACATATCCGACTCTGGCTGCGGCTTTGCAATTCGGGCAAACCAGCATTACATTGGAAACATTTATTGCTCTCGGAAATGAAACAATCTGCCCTTTTTCGCCCTGCTTTTTCGGCTTTACGCTCTTTTTGAACATATTCAAGCCTTCAATCAAAACTTTGCCGACAGACGGAAGCGTTTTTATAACCTTGCCTGCTTTATTTTTGTCTTTCCCTATTAAAATTTTTACTGTATCGCCTTTCTTTATTTTCATATATTTAAACTATTTCTTCCGCCATAGTTACTATTTTTTCAAATCCTTTTTCCTTTAATTCCCTCAAAATTGGTCCGAAAATTCTGGTGGCAACCGGTTCTTTCTTTGGATTTATCAGCACAACCGCATTTTCATCAAAACGAACATAAGAACCATCCGCGCGGCGGAATGACTTCTTTTGCCTTACCAAAACTGCCTTAACCTTGTCTTTCTTTTTGACGGATTTTCTCGGCTCCGCTTCCTGTACCGAAGCGACGATTACATCGCCGATTCTGGCATAGCGTTTTCTGGTTCCGCCTAAAATCCTAAAACAGCGCACGGTTTTGGCACCGCTATTGTCGGCAACTTTTAAAATTGATCGTTCTTGTATCATAATAAATCGGCATATTATGTCGTCCCAAGGGTAATCCCGAAGGATCCTTTCGCTATCGCTCAGGATGACAGCTATGTTTTAAATTTTTTCGCTTATTTTCCACCTCTTATCTTTTGATAACGGCCTTGTTTCTTCAATAATGACATTATCACCGGTCTTATATTCGTTCTTTTCATCATGCGCCTTAAATCTGGCAGTTACTTTATAAAACTTCTGGTAGCGCGGATGCTTCTTAAGCTTCTCAATGGCAACAATTCTAGTCTTATTCATTTTGTCGGAAACGACAGTTCCCTTTAATTTTCGGCTCATAGTTTTATATAGTCGCTTTACCTTGATTAATTAATGTCATTATTTTTGCAACAACTTTTTTGATATTCTTGATTTCTTTAATATTTTTAACTTTTCCGGCAGCCAAATCAAGCTTCAAGTCCCTGAGTTTTTCTTGAAAACTCCTGAGATCTTTCTGAAGTTCAGCAACGCTTTTCTCTTTTAATTGTTGGAATTCCTGTTTCTTCATACCCTGTAGTAGAACTGCGATTTTATTTCTTCAAATTTATAATCGTTATTCTATTAATTATTGTTGGTTTATTTAAATATTATTTTTGCCACGTTGTAAAACTCGAAATATTTGAACTATCGCAGTTTCACTACGGGGCATAATAATTTTGACTTAAACGCCTGAATTTATTTATATATTAGTAATTAACTCTTTGCAATAACTCTTGTTTTAACCGGTAATTTGTGCCCGGCTCTTCTTAACGCTTCCCTGGCAACATCTTCTTTAACACCATCCAATTCAAACAAGACTCTGCCCGGCTTAACCGCAAAAACGTAATGGTCAACCGCACCCTTTCCTCCTCCCAAAGTGACCTCGGGCGGTTTTTTGGTTATCGGCTTGTCTGGGAAAATTCTGATCCAAACTTTTCCTCCTCTTTTTATGTGATGAGTTATGGCTTTTCTTGAAGCTTCAATCTGTCTTGCATTGACCCAAGCGCCATCCAAAGCCTGTAATCCGAAGCTGCCAAAACTAAGCTCCATCCCTCTGGTTTCAACCATTCTGGTTTTGGATTTTCCCTTCATCCACTTCCTATGTTTTACTTTTTTGGGTTGTAACATGTTTAAAAATTAAATTTCACCTTAAATCTTTTCCTTTCCGAAAACTTCTCCTTTGTTTATCCAAACCTTCACGCCGATGGTCCCATAGGTAGTGAAAGCAGTGGCTTCGGCATAATCGATGTTTGCCCTAATGGTATGCAAAGGTATTGTTCCTTTTTCCAAATGCTCGTGCCTTGCGATTTCAGCGCCATTCAAACGTCCGCCAACTCTGATTTTAGCTCCTTTAACTTCCCTGTGCTGTAAAATTCCTTCAAGATGCTTTTTAATGACTCTCCTGAAAGGCATTCTTCTTTCCAATTCTCCGGCAATATTCTGGGCTTCAACAGCGGCAGAAATGTCGGTCCTTTTCAATTCTTCAATATTTAAACTCAAGTTCTTCAATTTCGGCAGTTTATTCGCAGTCCTTAATGAAGCGATTTTCTTTTCAATCAATTTTTTCAAATCTTCAATTCCTTTTCCTCCCCGGCCGATTATCAAACCCGGCTTTGCCGCTTTGATGAAAATTCTGCAAGAATCGCCGACGCGCTCAATTACAATCCTGTCGATTCCGGCTCCACCAATCTTTTCTCCTATAATTTTTCGGATCAAAACATCCTCCTCTAAAAAGGCCTTGAACTCAAGTCTCTTCGGGAACCATTTTGCATTCCAGTCCCTGATGATTCCTAATCTTAATGAAGTTGGTTTAATTTTATTTCCCATGAAATTTAGTTAGTTCTTTATTTTCAAATTATTTTCCTCCGCCCATTGCTTTTCTTCTGAACATTCTTTTGCCGATGCTTGGCTTTTCTTTTGTTTTAACGTCCTTTGACTTATCTTCGTTGTAAACCGGCTCTCGCTTTTTAAGGGTTTCTTTCACCTCTTCATGTGATTCGTCTTTCTTTCTTCTTTCCTCAATTTTTTTCATCTTTTCAAGCTCCGATTTTTTTACTCTGGCAGCTTTGACGATTTTGAAGCGGGGTTTTGCGGCTTTTTCAGATTCTTCCAAAATCAAAGTTATATGGCTGCTCTTTTTGTGGATTGAAGTAGCGCGCCCCTGAGCCCTTGGCATAAATCTTTTAAGCACCGGACCTTCGTTAACTCTGATTTCTTTGACAATAAGTTTTTCAACTGACATGTCTCCATTCTTGGCATTGGATACGGCTGACCTTAAAAGCTTCAATACCGATTCCGCGGCTCTTTTCGGATTTACCAAAAGCTGAGCTTCCGCTTCGGCGACTTGCATTCCTTTTATGAGGTTGGCAACCAGCCTCACTTTACGCGGAGCAATCCTCAGATAATTTAATTGTGCGGTTTGTTGTTTCATTACAATTTTATTTTATTATTTCTTTGCCGCGGGAGCCGGAGCAGCCGCTTTCTTTTCTATGTCTTTTTGCATCTTGCCTCCATGCCTGACAAATTTTCTGGTCAAAGAAAATTCTCCAAGACGATGCCCAACCATTTCCTCGGTAACCCTTACTTCAATAAAATTCTTTCCATTATGAACTCCAAATATAAAACCGATCATTTCCGGAGAAATTTCAGAATCTCTGGACCATGTTTTTATAACAGTCCTGTCACCCACTTTTAACTTAGCCACTTTTTCAAGCAACTTCGGGTCTACATATGGTCCTTTTTTTGAACTTCTGCTCATAATTATTTTACTGTGGTTAGTTAGTTATTAATTTATTTTTTCCTTCTTTCAACTATCATCTTGTTTGAATATTTTTTCTTGCTTCTGGTCTTTCTTCCTCCCGTAACCTTGCCCCATTTGGTTTTCGGCCTCTTGGTTCCTCTCCTTTGCTTTCCTTCTCCGCCTCCATATGGATGGTCGCGGGGATTCATAGCCGTTCCTCTAACGGTAGGTCTTACGCCCAATTGCCTTTGGCGCCCGGCTTTTCCGATATTAACCAGTGCGTGTTCTCCATTTGAAACTTCTCCTATAGAAGCGAAACCTTCCGAGACAACTTTTCTTACTTCGCCGGAAGACATCTTCAAGTGGGTATACTTGCCTTCATGCGCCAAAATTTTTGCATATGAACCGGCTGACCTGGCAATTTGTCCTCCCCTTCCTTTTGACAATTCAATATTATAAACGAATTGGCCTATCGGGATATTTTTTAAAACAAGGCGATTACCCGTCTTAAGAGGAGCATTTTCCGATGTAATGATCGCCATACCGACTGCCATCTCCTTTGAAGCTAAAATATACCTTCTTTCGCCGTCATTGTAAATAACTCTGGCGATAAAAGCCGTGCGATACGGATCATATTCAATGGCTTCAATCTTCCCTGAAATATCCAGCTTGTCCTGTTTAAAATCAACAACACGGTAGAACTTCTTGTTCTCGCCTCCCTGATGCCGCATTGTAATTCTGCCCTGATTATTTCTTCCGCCGTGTTTCGGCAGCTTAATAAGCAGCTTTCTAAGCGGTTCAACTTTGGTCAGGACGGAATAATCAATTCCCATCATCTGCCTTCTTGATGGACTTGTTGGTTTATATTTTTTCATGAATAAAATTTAAAAAATTTACTGTGTTCTTTATGACGGCATTACGTCGATTTTTTGGCCTTTCTTTAGTGTAACAATCGCTTTTTTATATTCTTTTCCGGCTGTAAATTTTGATCCAAAATGCGTATTTTTCCCCCTGGAATTTATGATATTAACCGAAACCGGATCAACTTTATATAAAACCTTAACAGCTTTTTTAACTTCCGATTTGTTGGTTTGCGCGTCAACAATAAAAACGTACTTGCCCCCGGATGACAATCTGTATGCCTTTTCAGTTATCCAAGGATGCTTGATTGAAAATATTTTTTTGCCGTCAAAAGCGCCGGAAGTCGCGGTAACTTCTTTTGATTCAACTGCTGCTTTTGATTTTTTTGTTGTTTTTACGGTTGCCACGTTTCAATTTAAAAACTGAAAATGAAAAACTGAAAATTAATTTAAAATTTTTCACTGTCGTTTTTACTTTTTATTTTTCTATTTTTAATTTATGACACGTACTGCTTTGTCATTTCTTCAATCGCTTTTGATTCCAAAATTATTTTTTTACTCTTTAATAAATCGTAAACATTCAATGATAGCGGGCTGATGGTATCAATTTTGGGAAGATTTGAAATCGCTTTCGAAAATCCCCTATTGCCATTTTCCAAAATCATTAATGTTCTGGATCTTCTGTCGGTTAAATTCTTCAAAACATTTGCCCAATCTTTTGTCTTATTGCCGACATTCTGGAATTGGTCAACTATCAATATCTCATTATCTTTAAGTTTTTTTGAAATTACCGAAAAAAGGGCCGCGGTCTTCATTTTCTTGTTCACTTTCTGTGAAAAATCCCTTTCTTTTACCGGACCATGGGAAACGCCTCCTCCAACCCAGATCGGAGACCTGTTGGAGCCCTGCCTTGCGCGGCCTGTTCCTTTTTGTTTCCATGGTTTTTTGCCTCCTCCGCTTACTTCGCCCCTTCCTTTGGCATGGGCAATCGGTTCGCGCTTGTTGGCAAGCTGGGCAACCATAACCTGTTTAACCAGATTGGAATTCCATTTGGCGCCAAAAATCGTATCTGATAATTCAGCCTGTCCAACCTTTTTATTCTCAATGTTTACAATATCAAATTTCATAAATGAATTTATTTTTGTATTTCAAGAAGTCTGCCTTTAAATCCCGGGACAGCTCCTTTAACCATTAAAATATTTTTATCTTTATCAATTTCAATAACTTTTAAATTCTTGATTGCAAACCTTTCCTGTCCCATGCGTCCCGCCATTCTTTTCCCCGGAGTAACCCTCTGAGGAGCAGTGGCGCCGATTGAACCCGGAGCCCTTAATCTGTTCTTCTGACCGTGGGTTTTCGGACCGCCCTTAAAACCATGCCTTTTTACGACGCCCTGAAATCCGCGCCCTTTTGACAATGCGCTGACTTTGATTTTATCTCCTTCGCTAAATTGGCTGACATCCAAAACATCGCCAATATTGACGCTTGGCATTTCAACATTGCCCTTTGCCCTGAATTCCTTTAGATGCGCAAAATTGCCCAAATCTTTAAACTGGCCTTGCTGCGGTTTTTTGATATTCTTCAGCTTTCTTGTTCCATAACCAACCTGGACGGCAATATAACCGTCTTTTTCTTTGGTTCTGAGCTGGGTAACTTTTACCGGGCCGGCCTCAATCATGGTGACCGGAACAATTTTCCCGTCCTTCCAGATTTGGGTCATTTTCAATTTTTTTCCTAAAATAATTTTCATAATTTCACTTTATTCACCAATACCAAAGTACGATATCAGTATATTTTTTTGTTTATATTGCGGCATCGCTCGCCGCAACAATAAAAATGAGGGATTCAGCCCTCATTCCAAAGCTAAATCACTTTTTAAATTTTTACTTACAAAAGTAAATAAATCTTATTAAATTTTTCCTCAAAAATCAACCCCGTTAGTAGAATTGCGACCGAATTTTTCTTTAACATTGTTAAAAAATTAAACAGTAAAAATCAATAAACTACTTTATATTCTACTCCAATTGCCCCGTAAAATTAGTTAAAGCAGTCGCAATTTCACTACGGGGTCAACATTTATTTGATTTCTATGACCTTTAGATACTAACAAAAAATGCTATAGAAAGTCAACCCCGTTAGAAATCTTTGCCAAAAAAGAATTTTAACCTGTTTTTTAAATAACGCCTACCCATGCCAGATTTAAGATATTTTTCCCTAACTCTGGCATCTTTTTGATTTAAGCCAATTTCACAATAAATAATCCTCCACGGAATGCCATATTTTGTGGACTTATTTTTACCGGTGTTATGGTTTAAAATTCTTTTTTGCAGATCTCTAGTGGAACCAATATACCAGTCGTCATCTTTATTTTGTAAAACGTAAACATACCACATGACAGATTTCTAACGGGGTCAATAAGCAAAATGTGGATTAATTAAGTCCGACACTACATAAACTATTTTTTCCAATCTCCGCCATTAAAACGATTATTCCCTTTTATATGCCAATCATTCGGATTGGAATTTTTTAATGCCTGATAAATTTTTCTTGCAGATTCAGTATAAAGCTTATTCGCTCCGACATGCTCCCTGACTTCATTAAGGATGCTTTTTATACTCTCTCCTTTAGCTGCCTGTTCCTGAAGCTCAAAATCAACATCAAGATTATCCGCGTCTTTAATAATCCTTGCTTCAATAGTTTCTTTCTTCTCACATTCTTCCCATAATTCGATAAATTCCTCTTCGAGAGTCGTATCCTTAAGCATATCTCGTATTGCGTTATGTTCCTTGCGCTCCGTATATTGCCTGGAGATATAATTCACATCGCCTGTCCTGCTTTCCGGGATATCATGTACCAAAGCCATTTTTAATAACTTATCAGTATTTTTTACATTTTCACGTTTCGCCAAAATCAAAGCAATCCATGCAACCCTAAAAATGTGTTCTGAAATATTCGCAAAGTCCGGATTTAAAAACTGCCGCCATGTCCTTTGCATAAATCTTAGACATCCGATTTCATAAATAAAATTTATATCCTTTTCCATAATTTCATTATACATAAAAACTTAAACAAAAAAAGGCGCGGAGGGTAAGCTCCGCGCTTAATAATTTTATTCAAATTATCTATCTTTCAATATTATGACATTTCCTTGATTATCCTCCTGATCTTTCTTTAATCGCTTCAAAGCCATCAGCCACGTACTTTCATAAACGTGGAGATCTTTACATGAGGTTATAAGAACCCCATCTCCAACGCCGAGACGCTCGGCCATCATTTCCTTCATAATTTGAAGTCCGCCGTGATTTTCCGGCCATGCGGCGTACAAATCATTTGAACGAAAATAACACCAGAAGTGCAGCTTGCCGTTTTCAACCCAACAATCAATGCCGCGCAAACACTGCGAACTAACCTCAACTTTTGGTTTTTTATTCCAGGTATTGGTTATATGCCTTGTCCAAAGCGTTTCGCCGGTTTTTCTGTCTTCCACTACAATCATTTCATGATAATCAATATCCCAGTTATAAAAAAGAAACGATTCCGGACGACCAACTGGCATATGGCAGCATGCATTTCCGAATCCATACTTCTTAAAATATTTTATTACCTCCTCAATCTGCCACCACAAATCTTCGCCATAAGTGTAATGCTGTTCTTTTGCCACTTCATTTGTTACCAATGACGCCACATACTCCTCAATCTTTTCTTCGGTTGTAGGCGGAGCAATGTCTGAACCCTCCGGCATAATCGGCGCCAAAGGACGAATTCCTGGCTTATGCACTTCAATAATCATAGGTAACGTAAGCCGGTGCGTCTGATCACAACTGCCGGAGTCAATAAAATATTTTCTGCCCTGCGTCATAACCAAATCCAACGCCGTCCACCATGCAAAATCAAGATTTCCATCAATAACCAAGTGCTTTACCATCCCCTTCAAAAACGAATGATTTTCCATTTATCGCTCCTTATCCTTATAAGAATTATTTTTAGTTGCTACTTAAAAAATACAATCAAAATTTCCTTATGTCAACAAATTTAATATCAAAAATTTGGCAAAATTTTCAATAGATATATAATAAATATTATGGTTAAAAAATCGCAAAAGTTTGTTAATCCCCGCTTTGCCAGAAAAGGAGAATATAAAGAAGTAATATCGGCAATTATAAAAGAGGGCAAATGCCCGTTTTGCCCGGAAAATTTCAAATATCACAAAAACCCGATTTTAAAAAATACAAAAAATTGGCTTATCACCAGATCCAGCTGGCCCTATAAAAACACAAGGGAACACCTGCTGATTATCGGAAAAAAACATAAAGAGAATTTCAAGGAATTATACATGGATGATTTTAAAGAAATAATGTCTCTTGTAAACTGGGCTAATAAAAAATTTAAAATTACCGGAGGCGGACTGACCTTAAGATTTGGCAATACTGACTATACGGGATCTTCAGTTGCCCACATCCATTTCCATCTAATCACGCCAAAATTAAAAAATAAGAAGTCCATCCCGGTATATTTCCCGATTGGATAAAAAAAGCTCCGCACAAATCGTGCGGAGCTTGTTATTTTAAAAAATTACTTCACCAGAATAATCTCAACGCCTTTACTTTTCAAGACTTCAACACCATCAAGGCTCGCGTGCCCGGTAAGATAAAAAACTTTGGACACGCCGGAGTGCGCGATAAGTTTTGCGCAAACAGGACAAGGAAAAACCGTAACATACAAGCTTGTCCCTTTTAATGAAACACCTTCATTGGCTGCCCAAGCAATCGCCTCCTGCTCACAATGAAGAGCCGAAGCTATTTCGCTGTTTTTCCCGGCTTGGATAAAATCTCTCGGATCACCAACCAGATACGGGGTGTATTCGCTTGGAAGATGCTTGTTGTGGGTTCTAAATATTACAAGATTGTCTTTTACCAAAACACAACCCACTTGCCGCCACCAATCCGACGTAAAATCTGATTCTTCCGATGCCATGCGCATTCTTCTTTGGTCGGTTCCTTCTTCGGATACCCGGTCAACCACTACATCGGATTTTGAAAAAACAGATTTTTCATCCCAGCGCAGAAAAGCAGTATCAAAAATCAATTCCTTTGCTTTTTCCCTAAGCTTGTTGTCATCGGCAAACTTTCTGCAGACTTCATCACTGATAATAATCAGCCTATTACCTTCAAATTTAATATCAAGGAAATTATACAAATCCATGATCAAAACCTCTTTAAAAAATCCCAGGGCGCATATAAGCTGTCTTGCTTTATAAGCACTTAATGCGCGGATTTCCTTTCTCGGCATATATTGTAAAACCAAATCATCACCGAGAATAATTAGCTGATCCACTTCAAAAGCTCTCCTTTTAAATAATTCAAGATAGCCATTATGAATCACGGGGACATATGCAATCAAAATCGTTTTCATTATATCTCCCCCTCCGGAAGCATTCCGTGCTCTTTCAAGAATTTTATCATGGGTATGAGCGATTTAATCATAGGCGCAATAAATTCCTTCATCATCTTGTGCAGCTGATTTGAAGTGCTTGTTTCCGCCTGGCGCTCAAGGACGATAACTTCTTTGCAATACTTTTTTAGTTCTTCCAGCTGATCTTTAGGGTATGAATCAACAACAGCTACAAAAACGTCCGGCTTTATTGCTGTAACAAGTTCATACTGCCACTTGCCTTTGTCATCCACATCATCAACAAGGGTGATAAAATCAACAAAAGCCATGTAGCTCAACATCTCCATTCTTTCCCTTTCCGGAATCATCGGCCGAGTAGGGCCTTTATAAAGCTTTATTGCTCTATCACTATCCACCCCGGCAATCAAAATATCCCCCGCCTTTTTGGCTTTTTTTAAATATCTTCCGTGACCGATATGAAGCTGATCCCATGATCCGATTGTAACAACAATTTTTGCTCCGGCTTCTTGCAAACCTTCGGCTATTTTTTTCAATGCCGCTAAATCCGATACAATTTTCTTTAAATGGTCATCAAACATGATATCCTCCATTATTTTCTTTCATTTTGAATTTTTAAAGCCTCTGCCTCCAAATTAAATCAAACAACAAACCTTGTCAATTAAAAAATATGCCTATAAACTGGATGTATGAAAATACACAGATTTATCGGGAATTTTGAGTTTAACGGGAAAAAAGCCGTTATAAATGACGAAGAAATTATCAACCACATAAAGAACGTTTTAAAGTTAAACCCGGGAGAAAAAATTATTCTGGAAAGCGGAAATCTTGATGAAAAATTGGCAAAAATCACCAAAATAAACAGAAATTCAATTGAATGCGAAATAGTCAGCGAATATAAAAATAAAAGCGAATCCGAAGTTTACGGAATTTTATATTGCGCTGTTTTGAAAAAAGAAAATTTTGAACTCGTTGTCCAAAAAGCCGTGGAAACCGGAATAAAGGAAATTGTTCCGATAATTACGCAGCGTACAGTAAAGTTAAATCTTAACGAAGAACGGCTGCTAAAGATTGCGAAAGAAGCCGCGGAACAATCGGGACGCGGGATTATTCCAAAAATCGGCGCCATAACAAAATTTGAAGATGCCATTGAAAGAGCAAAAAATATCGGGGAGAATTTTTTCTGCGATGCATCAGGCAGTGAACTTAAAAACTTACAACTTAAAAACTTAAACGCGATTGGAGTATGGATCGGACCCGAAGGCGGCTGGGACGAAAGAGAAATAGAAACAGCAAAAGAAAATAAATTTAAAATTATTTCACTTGGAAAAACAACTTTACGCGCCGAAACCGCGGCGATTATTGCTTCATATTTAATAAATAATTGATTATTTATTAAAAAGATATTGGATCTTGAACTAAATTAAAGATGGTAGAATGATATCCTCGCGGAGTACCTCAGGATGACAAAAATACGAGATTGCCGCGTCGCAGGCTCCTCGCAATGATAACCCCTTCAACTGGTTCGACAAGCTCACCATATAAAGGTCCAAGGAATAATAAGAAAATCAGCCAGGCATAAAATAACAACATAAAATACCGCTCGGGTTAACCCGAGCGGTATTTTATTTACACCTTTATACATTTTTCTTTTTACTGCCCTAATATCCCATCATTGAGCTTTCTTCATGGCCGCGGCCTTCTTCTTTTTTCTCGGGCAAGTTTGTAATAGCGGCTCCGATCATAAGGTAATTACTGGCAACTGAAATGGCATTTGTAAAAGCGGTTTTGGTAACTTTAAGCGGGTCAATGATACCGGCTTCTTTGAGATTCCCGACTTCATTGGTCATTGCGTTAAAACCGATCCAATGGTCTGATTCTTTTTTATCCTTTTTAAATTTGCTTACAACTTCTTCATATGATTTTCCGCTGTTTTCAATAATCGCCCTTAACGGAGCGGCAATCACTTTCATTAAAATACCGGCAGCTGCGGATTCTTCTTCTGTTCCTTTGGCTTCTTTTTTAGCAAGAGATAAAACCACGTTAAAAAGTGCAATTCCTCCGCCGGGGACAATTCCTTCTTCCATCGCGGCGCGAGTGGCGGCAACAGCGTCTTCAACCCTTTGCTTCAATTCTTTCTGGGCGGATTCAGTCGGAGACCCGACTTTAATGACAGCAACGCCTCCGGCAAGTTTGCCAAGCCTTTCCTGCAGTTTTTCCTTATCAAAATCAGATTCAGTTTGTTTTATCTGGGATTTTATCTGGTTAACCCTGCTATCAATCGCCTTTTTATCCCCTTTGCCGGCAACTATGGTTGTATTGTCCTTTGTTGAAACAACTTTGTGGCTGTGGCCCAAGTCATCAATATCAACGCTTTCCAATTTCTTTCCCAATTCCTCCGAAATAAATGATGCACCCGTAACAACGGTAATATCCTCAAGCATTTCTTTTTTTCTGTATCCAAAACCGGGAGCTTTAATCGCCAAAATATTAAGAACGCCGCGGATTCTATCTAATATTAAAGTTGTAAGCGCTTCGCCATCAACTTCTTCGGCAATAATAACCAACTCTTTTTTACCGGTTTTAACCAATTTTTCCAAAAGCGGGAGCAATTCATTAATTGAAGAAATTTTCTTATCAGTAACCAAAATATACGGATCTTCCAAAACAGCTTCCATCCTTTCCAGATTGGTTATCATATATTGGGACAAGTACCCGCGGTCAAATTGCATACCTTCAACAATTTCAAACGAATTGCCGATTGTATTTGAATCTTCAATAGTAACAACGCCTTCTTTTTTTACTTTGCCCATCACCTCGGCTATAAGTTTTCCGATTTCAGCGTCTTTAGCTGTAAGAGTCGCGACTTCCTCCACTTTTTTATTGTCATTTATTTCCTCTTTCTGGGCTTCAAGAGATT
>DAHWFZ010000092.1 GCA_027336345.1 Candidatus Wolfebacteria bacterium | reverse complement strand
TTGGGATCAGCAAGCGGACGCGCGAAGAATACTATTGATGATCTTGGCACTATCACCTTTACGGCGAATAATGCCGGCTCCGTATCTTTGAATAAGGTCGTTTTGACCCTTTCAGGTACATTGGCGTCATCAACAGCATTTAAGACTGATGGCACAACCAATGACGTGAATTTGTTTGATCCTTCAACAGGAGCTACAATTGCGCCGTTGTACAGTGCAACCAGCACCTTGGGATCAGCTACGGGTACTATAGTTACGTTTAACATTGTTAACCCGGCTGCGACCTCAAGCAATGCCGGATACATTATCTCAGCCGGTGCTTCAAAGACATTTAATATCAGAGTCAATTCTCTGACCGATTCGTATGCGGCTCCGACCGGAGTTTCAGCGACAGCGGGTATTTCTTTGAACAGCACGACTGCGGTAGCTTATACCGATTCTACGGATGGAACTGGCAACCAGTTGAACTTGCCGGCAACGGTGGTTCCTGTCAGCATCAATTCCGTTTCGTACTCATCAGGTACATAAGCCTTCTGGTATAATTCTGATTTGAGTTTCGCGATAGCGTATAATCGCACAAAACTAAAACAGCCCGAAAGGGCTGTTTTAGTTTTCACGGATAAATTAGACACCGTGAATTCAGATCCTTCGTTGGGCTCAGGATGACACGCGGGGTATGTCATTCTGACGTACTCGGAAGAATCTGTGTTTAATGAGATCCTTCGCAAGCTCAGGATGACGGAACGCTTTGCTCAGGATGATAAAGGAGAGATTGCTGACCCTGACGGGGAGTTGATTACAACAACGTCGAGTACTCTTCGCCTGCCTGTCGGAAGGCAGGCAAAGACACCATTTTGTCATTGCGAGGCACGAAGCAATCTCTATTTTTTATGCTTTGAGCCCTGCCTACCGGCAGGCAGAGTTCGGGATGACAAGCGGAAGCTTCGTAATTTAAAGAAAATTGTTATACACATTTTTTAGGGAATTTATTGTGGTATAATAAATATAAACTTAAATTTTAAAATAATTAATATGATATAAATCAGATCAATAAGGTCGATTTTGATTTTATATTTAATTATTATTTTGATTTAAATACTTTGAGTTACGAAACTTATAAAAATATGCCATCTCTGTCATTCTGAGCTCTGCGAAGAATCTTTGTCCTGCTAGCAGTCAATAAGATCCTTCACAGAGTTCAGGATGACAAGCGGAAGCTTCGTAATTTAAAATAAATAATTAAAAAGAAAAAGAAGATATGAAAAAAATAAAATTTAAAATTATTGATTTATTAAAAAAATCTTTAACTCCTGTACTTGTGGTTTTATTGTCTGGAGCGTCAATTGCGCTCGCGTCAGTTACCATAAGCAACACAGGTATAAGCGGAGATGCGTCGTTTAGCGGCGTTACCAGCACAGCTGCAATGTTATTTGACGTTGGAACCGGGAATACTCTTTCTTTGCAAACTACCAATAATGGCGCTATTACATCAGGAAGCGGGCTTTTTACAATAGGTGGAGCGCTTAATGTAGGCGGATTATTATCAGCAACCAACACAAATCTTGGCGGCAATCTCCTTTTTGCCGCCGGTCAAAGAATTGATTCTTCTGCCGCAGGCACGCTTTTGATAGGTAATTCAACGACAACCGGCATCACGATTGGCAGAGCTGGCCAAACAGTAACTTTCCCAGGGAATGCTTCAACTTCCGGAACATTTGTAATTGGAGGAGGCGGAACGCCTATTGTAACACATCTTTCCGCATCGTCTACGGTTAATTTTGGCGCAATCGCAAGCACTACCTGCGTTTACCAGCCTCTTACTGCGACCGGAACTGTGGCTGGTGATTCCGTTTATGCGGCGCCAATTCCAACTGCAAGCGGAATTGAAACTTCAACAAATACATTATGGGTTGCTTATGCTTCAACGACAAATATTGTAGCGATAAAGGCTTGTAATATAGGCACTGGCAGTAGTTTTACACCTTCTGCCACCCAAATATGGCGCGTAGATGTTTGGAGACACTAAATATATTTTGTGATGGTAAAGATAATTTTATGGCTTACAAAAATACACATACAAGCAGGCTTCTAGTTATTGCCGGGTTTGCCCTTACTTTAGCTTTATTAGGGTTTGTAAAAGTTAAAGCTGCTCCTGTCACTTATGGCGATAATTCATATGTCTTTTTAAATTCCTCAAATGTCACTTTTACGATTTTAAAGGGATCGGTGGCTGATAGCGTTACTGCTAATAGTGGTAATGTTATTGCAACAATATCCAGCGCAACAGGAGGAAGTTTTACTTTAAACTCTAATTCTACCGACTTGACAGTTTCCGCAAGCAGCGGCGGAGGAACGATAACGCAAACATGCCTATCGGGCAATATAGCGCAGGTGGTAATCTCTCAGACCAGCGGATCTACAAATTATACGATTTCTCCCACTTCATTTGCTTGCAATCCACCCATTACATCCGCCCTTCGTTTGGGGGTGGGGGGGAGTGTTAGTATAGGCAGTGGCGGAGGATATTACGTTGCTCCTGTTTCGTCAACATCAACAACTGCTATTGCCACTTCTTCGCAACCAACAACAATAGCGACGATAACAAATCCGAGCATCAGTGATTTGCAGTTAATTTTATCGTCTTTAATTATAAAAGCGCAACAGCTTGGTATTAGTATCCCATCCTCACTAATGCAATTAACGGGAAAACCAACGGTGGTTTTTACAAAGGATCTTAAGTATGGTTCAAGTGGCAGTGATGTGATGGCATTACAGAAATTTTTAATTGCTAAAGGCAGCGGGTTGGCGGCTGGAAAATTATCGACGTATGGGGCAACTGGATATTTTGGAGTTTTTACTAAATCTGCTCTTATTGAATATCAAAAAACCATAGGCATTAGAGCAACAGGCTATTTTGGTCCTCAAACTAGAGCATATATAAATTCACACTAATAATTTTATCAAAAAGAGCCCTTCGGGGCTCTTTTTGATTTATGCGACATTCTGCGCATTGCCCTCCTTTCAAAGGAGGCCTGCCTGCCGGTAGGCAGGGGTAGGGAGGTTTTATAAAATAACCCCCTGTGTCCCCCTTTTAAAGGGGGATAAGACACGCTTTATTTATAAAGGTAGGAAAGCTAAGATTTGCCCTCCTTCCAAAAGAGGGAAGACAGTGAGGTATGGCTTGTCCTCCTTTCAAAGGAGGGTAGGGAGGTTTTATGATTTTGTCATTTGAAATAATTAAAAATAATGGTAAAATTTTTAAATGGAAAAAGAAGAATTGATTGAAAAGCTTCGCCAGGCGATGCCGGAATTGAAAAAAAATACCATGTGATAAATATGGGCATTTTTGGATCGATAGCAAGAGAAGACAGTAATGAAAAAAGCGATATTGATGTTTTGGTTGAGTTTGATGAACAAGCTGTCGGTTTTTTTGATTTTATAAGAATGCAGAAATTATTGTGCGATTTATTGGGGAAAGAAGTTGATTTGGTTTCCAAAAATGGCCTAAAAGCCGTTATAAAAAACGATATACTAAAGGAAACTATTTATGTCTAAACGCGAGATAAAATTATATTTGGAAGATATTATGGAAAGAAGATTTGCCGGGAGTTAAAGAAAAAATCAGTATAATTATTGCCGGGTAAATTCCGCGGCCATTATTTTTCGAATTTCTATTTATTTTTAATCACTAATTATCTGTGAATTACGAAATTAACAAAAATACGGCATTTTGTCATTCTGAGGTATTCCGAAGAATCTGATTTGAATTGAGATCCTTCGCAAGCTCAGGATGACTAAAAACAATTTGTAATTCACAGTAATTATTATCTGAATATGCTATTTAAACTATCAAAATTTTTTCTCTACGTTTCGGTTTTTGCTATGGCGATTGTTTCGGTTTCAACTATCTTTCCTTTTATAGTCGGCAAATACGCGTGGTTTCGGATCGCGGTTGATTTGGCGCTGGCGTTCTTTTTAATGGGGATTTTGGCGAATTCCAAACAGGAGGCGGGAAAATATGTTGATAACATCAAAAAAGTTTTCCGGTCTCCGATCGGGATTGCCGTAACCGCTTTTGTTACGGTGTTTATTTTGGCGGGAATTTTCGGCGTGAATTCGCATATGTCTTTTTGGTCCAATTTTGAACGCGGAGAAGGCGGGCTGCAGATATTGCATCTTTACGCTTTCTTTTTGCTTTTGGCCGCTATGTTTAACGAAGAAAAACAGTGGACTAAAATTTTCTATTGTTCTTTTGCCACTGCTATTATTATGCTTGCCTACGGAGTGCAGGCCGGCCGCCAGATTGCGGGGTTTGTAGGCCCCTCGTTTGATTCCGCGGGATATCGTTTGCAAGGCACCATCGGCAACCCCGCGTATGTTGCCGTATACCTTATTTTTATAATTTTTTACGCTTTATACGTGCTTTTTACGCAATACAGGCATAAACTGCTATCCCCGGGCGCATTGGGCATATTTGCCCTTCTGGCTGCTTTTATAGCCGGTTTTTTTGCCGCTGCCACCCGCGGGGCAATGGTTGGGTTGGTCGGCGCGGGATTTATATTTCTGGTTTATCTGGTATTTGCCGGGAAAAAATTCCGAAAAACTCTTGCCGCATTGGCGGTAGCCGTTGTTTTGCTTTTTGGAGCCGGCATTTTTTTCAAAAACTCGGCGGATATCCAAAAGCTTCCTTTTGCCAGAATTTTTAATATCTCAATTACAACACAGACTTTTCACGACCGTACCGTAATTTGGAAAATGGCGTGGGATGGTTTTAAATCCAGGCCGCTGCTGGGATACGGTCCGGAAAATTTCCTGACTGTTTTTGATATGAATTTCAATACTGCTTATTACACTCCTCCGACTCAGTTTGGAGCGTGGTTTGACAGGGCTCACGACATTGTCCTGGATTATTTGTCCGAGACGGGGATTTTGGGTTTTCTCGCGTATGCTTCAATGTTTGCGGCTTTTTATTATTTGATTTTTAGGACACGGATAAAAACGGATAAAGACCAGCGGATTGACGCGGATGAAACAAGATTCTCAAAATTGCCGCTATCCGCTCGCGCGCTTATATTTGTTTTGCCGATTGCTTATCTGATCCAGGGCATAGTGCTTTTTGATGTTTTGCCCACCTACATTAATCTTTTTATGTTTTTTGCTTTTACTTATTATATTTTTAGCCCCGAACATGCTGCTCAGAAAAAGCACAATGAGGTTGGAGAAAGCGTAAAATATATCGCGGTTGCCGGAATTGTTGTCTCTTTTTACGCGGCAATCTGGGGAGGCGTGCTGCCGTACCAAAGGGCAAAAGCTTATGTGGATGTTAACGCGAATGCCGGCAACATCAAGACAGTCCAGGATTTTGAAAAGCAATACGACAATGTTTACGGCATTCCTTCGCCGGTTGGCGATGAGGAGGTAACTAAGTTTTTGATCGGAAATATCGCTGGAATTATTTCCAGCCAGCCGAACCAGCCCGAGGAAGTTACAAGGGAGCTTATAAACTACATTGAGCCCAAAATAGACAATACTGATTTGCGGCATTTGCTGCCTATGGCAAGCATTTATGAAGTGGCTTGGCAGCGTTTCCACCGCGAAGAGGATTATCAAAAAGCCCTTGATTATTTCCTTAAAGCCAAGGAAGCCGGGCCAAAAGTCCCGCTGTCTCTCTATAATTTATTTGATCTTTACAGGCTCCACGGCGATGAAGCCGCGGCTAAGGATATGGCAAAAATTATTTTGCAATATTGGCCCCAGGACAGCAGAATTAATCCGTTGATAAACGGGAACTAGGAAAAAGTAAAAACAATAGAACATTAAAACAGTAGAACATTAAAACACTTGTCATTCTGACGTACTCGGAAGAATCTGTGTCGTATGAGATCCTTCGTTTTGCTCAGGATGACGCGCAAAGTACGTCATTCTGAGGTACTCCGAAGAATCCAAGGAGATCCTTCGTTGGGCTCAGGATGACGGAACGCTTTGCTCAGGATGACAAACAAAGCGCGTCATTCTGAGGTATTTCCGAAGAATCCGCGCCCGCGCTCGTCATTCTGAGGTACTCCGAAGAATCTATGAATCCATGAGCAAATATTTTTATGTTTATATTATGACAAATAAGAGTAATGCTGTTTTATATACCGGAGTGACTAATGATTTAAAAAGAAGAATATTTGAACATAAAAATAAACTGGCGGATGGATTCACAAAAAAGTATAATGTTAATAAGGTAGTTTTTTATGAAATATTTAATAGTCCCGCGGAAGCTATAAGCGCCGAAAAGAAAATTAAAGGATGGGTAAGGAGTAAAAAAATAGATTTAATAAAAAATATCAATCCTAAATTCAATGATTTATCCGAAGGGTTATAAAGAGATCCTTCCGAGTACGTCAGGATGACAAAATACCTTGCTCAGAATGACATATAAAGCGCGTCATTCTGAGGTACCCCGAAGAATCTAATAAAATTAAAAATTGAAAATTAGAAATTATCAAAATGCGTAAATATTTAATTATAACTTTATTTGCTATAGTTGGGCTATCCACTTCTTTTTTTATAACATTTGCATGGACTAACCCGAACGGGAATCCGCCGGCGGGGAGCAATAGTAACGCTCTTTTTTATTATAACGGCAATATCGGCATAGGCACATCCACTCCGGCGTATTCGCTTTCGGCAAGCGGAACTATTTTTACCACCGGAGGCGTCAGATTTAACGATGGCACTACGCAAAATACGGCATTTTCCGGAGCCAGCACCCAGACCATTGTGGCAGGCAATGTTTCCAGCGGCGCG
>DAHWFZ010000086.1 GCA_027336345.1 Candidatus Wolfebacteria bacterium | reverse complement strand
GCGTATGGATCTTAAACAGCTCGTCGGAAAACTTTGCCCAGTGGCCGCTGGTTTCGTACAGATCTTTTTTTGTGATGTGTGGAATGGTAACCCGCTGATATCCTTTTTCTTCTCTCAGCTTCCAGACATAATTATTCAATTCTTCCCTTATAATAGTGCCTTTGGGAGTCCACAAGGGCAGCCCGGAGCCAACCAGTGGAGAAAACGTAAACAAATCCAATTCAGCCCCGATTTTTCTGTGGTCTCTTTTTTCCGCTTCCGCCAGCATCTTCAAATAATCTTCCAGCTCCTGTTCGTTTTCAAAAGCCAACCCGTAAATGCGGGTAAGCATGGGATTTTTTTCACTTCCTTTCCAATACGCTCCGGCGCTTTTTGTGAGTTTAAATGCTTTGGGATTTATTTCTTTTGCTGACTCCACATGAGGCCCCGCGCACAAATCCACAAAATCAGTCTTATGTTCTAAGCCGTAAGTCGTATAGGTATAAATTTTTTGCCCGGATTTTTCCAGTTCTTCAATGAGCTCAAGTTTGTAGGTTTGGTTTTTAAATAGCTCTTTAGCTTCTTTATAACCGATTTCCTCTTTTTTAAATTTTAAATCTTCCTTGATAAGTTTTTTTATTTCTTTTTCTAATTCCGATAATTTCACCCCTCCTTCGCCCAAAGCTGATGCCGGGAGTCCGGCGGGCAAATCAAAATCGTAATAAAATCCATTTTCAATAACAGGTCCGATCCCCAGCTTAACACCCGGGAATTTTTCAATTACCGCCATTGCAAGCAAATGAGCCAAAGAATGCCTTATTTTTTCAATTTTTTTATTATCCATATAGATAAGATTAAACCAATACCCCCGGAGTTTCAAGAGAAAATCCCTGTATTTCTTCTCTATAAAACTCTTTTTTGATTCCTCTTTTCTGCTGTGTTAGTGCACTAACACAGCAGAGCATATGCTATAATAACTTAAAATACTTTATAATATGCCACGAACAAGCAAAAAATATTTTCCGGAAGATTTTAAGAATAAACTTTGGAATAATTTTCTAAAAAATATAAAAAATCTAAAGGCAGGAAAAGATTTGGATAAATATCTGAATAAATATTTGTCGCCCGACGAAAAGATCCTGCTGGAAAAAAGATTGGGAATTTTTAATCTTTTGGATTCCGGTTTCGGATGCCGCCGAATAAGCAGGGAAATCGATGTGACGCCAAAAACTGTTTGCTTTGTAAGGAAGGGTTTTAAAAATCCCAAAAAGAAAACAGCCGAGAAATCAAAATCAGAAAAATACCCTTCATTGCTCGGAGACTTTGCTTTAAAAAAGAATTCCAAATTTCCAACTTCTTATAGCGGGAAAGGACGTTGGCGAGTTTAAATTTATACCGTGTTAGCGTACTAACACGGTATAAATTACAAAAAATCTTATAGATATAAAATAAGCGAAAAAACACCCGGGGTTTTCAAACATCCCGGGTGTTTTTTCGCTTGCCTCTGTTTCCCTTACTAATTCAACTCAATCGCTCCTTGGCAGATGAATTTCGCTTCGCCATCGCGCCAGGACATCCGTCCTTCGGCGATCAAAAGATTGTTTTCCTGCCAGATGTTCGGGTTCTTCGCCATCGTGTCGGTAAAGACAATCATCTCAAGGCCTTCGTTAAAATCTTCCAGCCTGGCAAAAATCATCGGCTGGCCTTTTTTGGTAAGAATTTTTTTAATGCCGGCCAGCACGCCCGCTATTCTTGTTGTCGGAGTGTTATTATTAAACCTGCTGCTTTCTTTTTTCCTTTCTTCTTCGGTTTTTTTCAGGCTCGCGGCTATGACATCTTTAATTGTTTTTACGTTAAGCTCCGTCAATTTTTTGATGTGGGCGTTAAGCGGGTGATCGGAAATATAAACGCCGAGCAATTCTTTTTCCCACGCCAGCTTTTCTTTTTTCGCGGCGGGCGCGGCGGGAAGCAAATTTAATTTTATTTTATGGAAATCCGCTCCGAATAAATTATTTTGTATTGCGCTCGGATCTTTGCGCGCGTTCTGGCTGTATTTCAAAATCTCGTCCATATTGGCAAGCAGCTTGCCGCGGTCGGCGTCAAGAGAATCAAACACGCCGGCTTTAATCAAACTTTCCAAAGATTTTTTATTTACGTCTTTGTGTTTGACCCTGTTTAAAAAACTTTCAATGTCTTCAAACGGCCCTCCTCGCTGGCGCTCTTCAATAATCGCGGCCACTACGTTTTCCCCGACGTTTTTAACGGCCAGAAGCCCGAACCGTATAGCGCCGCCCGTGGCTGAACTTTCTTCCGGAGTAAATTTCATAAAACTCTTGTTGATGTCGGGGGCAAAAACTTTTATATTGCTCTTCTTTACTTCGCTGATTAAAAACGCCGCGCGCTCGGTGTCGCCGCTGTCGGCGTTAAAAAGCGCAGTGGCGAATTCAACCGGATAATGCGCTTTTAAATACGCGGTTTGGTACGCAATCAGCGCGTAGCAAGCGGCGTGGCTTCTGTTAAATCCGTATTTGGCAAACGGCGGGAATAATTCCCAAATCTCCTGGGCGATTTTTTTATCAATTCCTTTCTTAATCATCCCGCTGATTAATTTTTCTTTTTGCGCGTCCAGCAGCTCCTTAATTTTTTTCCCGATGGCTTTGCGCAGCGTGTCAGCTTCGGCCAAGGTAAAGCCGGCAAGATCGCGCGCGATTCTCATCATTTGTTCCTGATAAACTCCGATGCCGTAAGTATTTTTCAAAACAGGCTCAAGCATCCGGTGAATGTAAACAACTTCTTCCTTGCCGTGCTTTCTATTGATATATTGCGGAATAAGTTCCATTGGGCCCGGACGGTACAAAGCAACCATCGCGATGATGTCTTCAAATTCCGTCGGCTTCAGTTCTTTCAAATATCTGCGCATACCGGAAGATTCCAGTTGGAACACTCCGGTCGTGTCGCCGTTTCTTAAAAGTTCAAAAGATTTTTCATCGTCCATCGGCAAATCCGCCATTTTGATTTCTTCGCCCTTTCCATATTTAATAAGCTTCAAGGCTTCTTCAATGATGGTCAGGTTCTTGAGACCCAAAAAATCCATCTTCAAAATTCCCAAATCTTCAACGCCATGCATTTCAATCTGGGTAATGATGGCGTTCTCGTTTTGCGGAGATCTTTGAAGGGGCAGGTGGTCGGTCAGCGGCTCCGGAGTAATGACAACTCCGCACGCGTGCACGGATGCGTGCCTGACAACCCCTTCAAGGTGCATAGCGGCATCAATTATTTTTTTAGCGTCCGGATTAGCGGCATATAAAGTTTTAAGTTCCGCCACGCCATCCAAAGATTCTTTCAAATCCATCTGAAACGGAATTAATTTTGCAACCTGGTCGCAAAGCCCGTATGGCAAACCAAGCGCGCGTCCGGCATCGCGTATGGCGGCGCGCGCAGCCATTGTCCCAAACGTAATAATCTGCGCGACCTTATTTTCGCCGTATTTTTGTTTTATATAACCAAAAACTTCATCTCGCCGCACATCGGTAAAGTCAACGTCAATATCGGGCAGCTGGA
The DNA here is from genome assembly GCA_027336345.1 of Candidatus Wolfebacteria bacterium. Lineage (GTDB taxonomy): Bacteria > Patescibacteriota > Minisyncoccia > UBA6257 > UBA9933 > DAHWFZ01. The sequence continues at coordinate 1,119 of DAHWFZ010000086.1, read as the reverse complement.
TACGATCCGGATTCAAAAATCTTTCAAAAAGGAGATCATATTTTAACGGATCCAAATCGGTAATATTTAACACATACGCGACCAAACTGCCGGCGGCGGAACCGCGGCCCGGGCCCACGACAATGCCGTGGTTTTTAGCCCAGCCGATATAATCCTGAACAATCAGAAAATAATCTTCAAAGCCGGTTTTTTCAATGACGCCCATTTCATATTCCAGGCGCTCCCTGATTTGCGGAGTAATTTCGGCAAATCTTTTCAGCAATCCCGCTTCAACCAGCTTCCTTAAATATGTTTTGGGAGTTTCGCCTTCGGGAACGGGAAATTTGGGCAATCTTGTTTTTCCCAATTCCAATTTCACATTGCATCTGCCGGCAATCTTAACCGTATTTTCAACGGCCTCCGGCAAATCCGGAAACGCATCGGCAATTTCTTGCCCGGGCTTCAGCGAAAAATCATCGATTTTCATACTGAGCCTCCCCGCATCGTTAATCGTATTTCCCGTTTGCACCGCCAACAAAATATCCTGGTAGTCCGCGTCTTCAGGGCGCGCGTAATGAATGTCCTGCGTCGCGACCAAAGGAATGTTCAGTTTTTTTGCGAACTCTATTATTCCTTTGTTCACTTTCCCGACAACATCAATATGCGGATGAAAACCGATTTCAAGAAAAAAATTCTCTTTGCCGAAAATATCCTGGTACTCTTTTATAACTTCTTCGGCTTTCTGGAGTTCGTTGTTTAAAATCAATTGCGGAATTTCCGCGCCCACGCATCCGGAAAGCGCAATCAATCCTTTGGCATACCGGCGCAAAATTTCTTTATCAACGCGCGGCTTATAATAAAACCCTTCCAAATGCGATTTGGTTGAAAGCTGAATCAAATTTTTCCAGCCTTCGTTGGTTTCGCACAGCAAAGTGAGGTGATGGTAATTTTCTTTTTTTCTCCCGTTGTTGTTGATGCTTTCATCGTCATCGGAACGCGCCTGGGTTTTTACAAGCTGCCTGTCGTGGCGGCTCCCCAGAGCAACATACGCCTCCATCCCCAGAATCGGTTTTATCCCCGCCTTATTGGCTTTTTTATAAAATTCAATTGACGCGTATAAATTGCCGTGGTCGGTTATCG
>DAHWFZ010000125.1 GCA_027336345.1 Candidatus Wolfebacteria bacterium | reverse complement strand
GCTTTTTTGGATTTTTTCAGTTGCAATACTTTGCGACAAAGCCGCGCAAATTGCCGCAGCGCAGTTATAAATGTTAAACTCTCCGACTAAATTCGTTTTATAATTTACTCCATTGGCGGAAAATTCGGATCCATTCGCTCTTAATTTAATGTCTGAAATTTTTAGTATTGATTGAAAATTGGAAATTGCCTGCCTGCCGGTAGGCATGGGAAATTGGAAATTGTTTTTTATGCCGTACCCCCATTTATTTTTTATCTCCGGCTTTAAAAACCGCTCGGCATTTTCATCATCAAGGTTATATATTCCGACTCCGTTTTTTTTGCGCGCGACTTTTTCAAATAATTTTATTTTTGCGCTGCGATAATTTTCAAAACCGCCGTGCCGTTCCAGATGCTCCGGCGATAAATTTATAAAAACACCGGCGTTATAATCAACGAATTTGTGGCGGAATTGCAAAATGCCTTCCGATGAAGTCTCAACAACCGCGTATGCGCAGCCTTCTTTAACCATTTGAGCCAGTAACTTTTGCAGCTTGAATCTGCCCAGCATTGTTTGCTTAAGCTTATTCGCTTCTTCCTTGTCTCCGATTTTAATGTTAACCGTGGTTATAAGCCCGGTTTTTTGGCCGGAGGAATTTAAAATATGGTGGATTAAATTTGAAGTTGTGGTTTTGCCTTTTGTTCCGGTGACTCCTATGACGTAAAGTTTTTTTGACGGGAATCCGTAAACCAGAGCCCCGAAAAAAGCCAGCGCATAATGATACGCGGGCTGAAAAAATTCAAACGCGGATTTGGGAATAAATTTTTTAATTTCGTAAAGTATTTTATCCAGCATTTCCCCTGTCTGCCATGCTGAATTTATGAAGCATCTCGTTTTTGCATGTGGCACAAAGATTCTTCTCAAGCTCAGAATGACGGTAATTTCATAATTATCACCTTTGATTTAAAAATTTCAAAGCTTCTTTCAGCCTTTCTTCCGTCTTTTTTATTTTTTCCGGGATCTGTTCCAGCGCATCTTCAATTTCTTTTTGCTTATATCCCAAATTTTTCAAGGCGATTTTCAAGTCATTGTCTATTTCCAAAAGCACGGTATCGGCGCCCAAATGGGATTTTTTAATCTTATCCTTCAATTCCATAATTATTTTTTCCGCTTTCTTTTTTCCGATTCCCCACGAATCAGTTATCAAATCAGCCCTGCCTTGATTTACCACAGCCAAAAAATTATCAATTTTCACCGCACTTAAAATATTAAGGGCTGATTTCGGGCCAACGCCGTTAATTGTCAGAAGCAGTTCAAAAATTTCCAATTCCTTTTCACTTAAAAATCCGTAAAGTTCCGGAATTTCTTCTTGTTTGATCCTGTGATAACAAAATACTTTTATGTTCGTTCCGTTTTGGGGCAACTCCTCATAAGCTCTTTGGGATACAAAAATTTTATAGCCGACTCCGGTCGCCTCAACCACCACGTGGCTTTGGCTTTTAAAAATAAGTTTTCCTGAAATTGAATGTATCATCAAAATAGTGACTAGCTGTTAGCGACTAGCTGTTAGTTAAAATAATAATCCAAATACAAAAAGTAAGCAAAATGCGTACTGGTTGATATTGTTTGCCGGGTGCATAACCTCAGATACATCCTGGACTCCATAAAATGCTAATCATGGAGTATTATAATCGCATACACTGCAAATAT
>DAHWFZ010000088.1 GCA_027336345.1 Candidatus Wolfebacteria bacterium | reverse complement strand
ATCTGATTGATCCGCCGGTGTCGGTGCCCAAGGCCGCAATTGCCATGTTTGCCGCCACTGCCGCAGCCGAGCCGCCGCTTGAACCTCCCGGAACCCGCGTTAAATCATACGGATTTTTTGTCGTCTTAAACGCGGAGTTTTCAGTTGAAGACCCGTGCGCGAATTCATCCAGATTTACTTTTCCCAAAAACACCGCGTTTTCATTTTTAAGTTTTTTAATAACCGTGGCATCATAAGCCGCCTTATAATTTTCCAAAATCTTTGAAGCCGCGGTTGCGGGCAAATCTTTAATCAAAATATTATCCTTTATTGCCATCGGCACTCCGGCAAGATCTCCGATTTCTTCGCCCTTAGCCAAAGCAAGGTCAACGGCTTCCGCCTGTTTCAGGGCATAGTCTTTATTCAAACTTAAATACGCATCAATTTCCTTGTCCTTGTCGCCGATATAATCAAAAAACTCCTTTGTCATTTCAAAGGCGCTGAATTTTTTATTTTTCAATCCCTCGTGGAAAGATTTGATTGTAAGGTCGTGTAAAAATTCCATTTTTTTATTTTGCAACCATTAGGTTTTCGATGTTAGCTACTAGTGAAATGTCTTTGTCATCCTGAACTTGTTTCAGGATCTGTAAAAATTTTACTTAAATCATCAAATTTTAGATTTTTTTCTTTAATTAAATTAACTTTCCACTCCCTATGCCAATTTTTTAATTGTTTTTCTCTTGCTATGGCAGCGTTTATATCATTAGTTTCTTCAAAATATACTAATTTACTTACATTGTATTTTGAAGTAAAACCATCCACTAATTTATTTTTGTGCTCATATACTCTTTTTTCTAAATTATTTGTTACGCCAATATATAAAACAGTATTTTTAAAATTTGTCATTATGTAAACATAATAATTATTCATGATTTAGACTTAGATCCTGAAACAAGTTCAGGATGACAAACAGGGCATGTCATTCTGAGGTACTCCGTTTGTTGGAAGCTGGCTTCCTCCCCGTTGGGGTCAAGAATCTGTGTTTAATGGGATCCTTCGTTGGGCTCAGGATGACAAACTTCTTATTTTGTTATCCATTAACCATTTTCCTTTTTCCATTCAACTTTTACCCTTAAACTATTCAAACACTGGAGGTGTTTGAAGGAATCTTCCTTCTTTTTCAGGAAATGCGTCAATCAAATCTTCCGGCGCGGCGTTCAGCTGCGCCCTTATATTTTTTTCATCCTCCCGAAAAACATTGGTTTGCATTGTGCCCCCGTTCATCGGCTCAACGTTATCGGTGTTTACTTCATTAAGCTGTCCGAAATAACCCAATATTTCTTGGAAGTTTTTCACCAATTTTTCCTCTTCGCGCTCGGTTAAATTGATTTTCGCCAACTCAGCCAAATGCTCAATTTCTTTTTTGTCTATCAACATAATATTTATCAGTTTAGCGCGTTACCGGGTTAACGAGTTAAAGAAAACACGTTAACTCGCAAACTCGTTAACAAAACAATTGTATCTATAATAATCCACTATCCACCAAAACTCAACGACCTGCCCCGTAGTGAATTTCAACATGTTCACTTTTCCGCGCCAGCGAATGAGTTGAAATTCTACTATCGGGGATTTGACACTGTCTTAACAATGTATTATATATAAACATACTTTCTCGTATGAGATAAGTTGTCCGTAGGGGACATAAGAGGTTTAGTTCTGCCTCATTCCAGAGCTAGCACATTTACAAGGAGGGCCGTATGGCAAATGAAGAGGTCTATAAAATCACAGGGGGTCCCGGGAAAAGCGAACTTGAACTTGCTTTTTTTGATCGATTTGTAAGACTTTCAGGATCAAAAGAAATACATCTTGAAAGGTATATTGTTTTTACAGTGCCTGGGTTTCCTGGCAGCATCCCGGAACATCGTGATACCATCAGCGTAAATCTTACTGAGGTAGGAATGCTTGATAATTCCGGAGCGAAATATTCCTTTAAAGGAACGTGTGGTGGTGGAGGGTATTATCTTGTTGTTGGTTTCTATTCAACTAAATCGAGAAAGGGTCAACTTACTATCCACAAACAAGAATTTCCCACCCACATACATTGTTAATAGATTTTGTATCAATATCCGCCGAATCCGAAAGGGTGCGGCGGCTTTTTTTATTTATTTTTACTGTAGTAGTACACTAACACACTATAAAAATTAATTAGATAGATTTTTGTTGTTACGCGCAGGAAATTAGCTTCCAACAAACGCAACTCAGAATGAAATGACAGGCAGCTTATCCTTCGACAAGCTCAGGGAATAATAATCCCAAAAACTTTTCTCGCATTCTCCGTGGTCTGCTTGCAAACTTCTTCAAAAGAAATTCCTTTAATTTCCGCCAGTTTTTTGGCAACCTCAATTACATAGGCCGGTTCATTACGCTTGCCTCTAAAAGGAACAGGCGCAACATACGGCGCGTCGGTTTCAACCATAATCCTATCAAGCGGTATAAATTTTATAATCTCATCAAAATCACGACTAAAAGTTATTAAACCGCCAAAAGTAAAATAAAAACCCAATTTTAAAAGCATTTGAGCGTCATTTAAATTTCCGGTAAAAAAATGCAGCACCCCCGGTAGATCATTTAACATTTTACTTTTTACATTTAACTCGAGGATTTCAATCAAATCCTCAAAGGCTTCCCGGCAATGGATCACCAATGGCTTTTTAACCTCCTTGGCCAACAAAATATGTTTTACAAACAAATCTTTTTGCCTTTCTTTTTCCGCGCCATTCAGCGCTTGTTTTTGTTCCGCGTTATTCCGCGTATAGTAATCCAAACCGCATTCCCCGATTGCCACAACTTTTTTATCCTGCGCCAATTTTTTAAAAAATTCATAATTCCAACCCGTATTTCCATTCGCTCTTCGCTCATCGCTTCTCGCTTCTTCCGTGGGATGCAATCCAACCGTGGCATAAACGCCTTCGTTATATTTATTTGCGAGTTCCACTCCTTTTATAGAAGTTTCATTATCAGCCCCGGCATTTATCATCCAGACTCCGGCATCCAAGGAGCGTTTAATTACTTCATCGCGGTCATTATCAAACTGCGGCATTTGGACGTGAGTGTGGCTATCAAAAAGTTTAATCATTGATCAGTTTAGCGCGTTAACGGGTTAACGGGTTAGATAAAAAACGCGTTAACCCGCGAACTCGTTAACAAATAAATTTAATTCTTTAGATTCTTGGAAACAAATTTTCCGGTTTTGTAATTTTTACAACATCGCCGGAATCGTCAATGCTTTTTAAAATTTTCTCGGAAGTTGCCGGCATAAACGGAAAAATCATTTGAGCGATATTTTTTACGGAAAAAATTAAATGTTCCATTATTTCTTTTTTTGAATCAGTATTTTCCCATACTTTTTCTTGAGTAACCATCCCATCTGCAAGAGTTATTAATAACCAAATTCTTGCTAATACTTCATTAAATTTAAATTCATTCATTAACTTACTAATTTCAATTCTTGTCGCACTTATAGTATTACCATTACGATATTCTTTTAAATCGCTCGCTTTAATTTCAAGATTAGTCTTACTCGCCAAAGTTAAAACCCTTGCAACCAGATTACCCAAACCATTGGCAAGTTCTCCATTATACCTTTCTTCAAATTTTTCAAACGAAAAATCTCCGTCGTTTGTTGCTGGAAATTCGCGTAAAAAATAATAACGCGTCGCGTCGGTTCCATATTTTTTCACAATTTCTTCGGGCAAAATAACATTGCCTACGGTTTTTGATATTTTTTTCCCATCAACATTTACAAACCCGTGGACGAATATGATTTTTGGAAGTTTGAGTCCGGCTGCCAAAAGCATCCCCGGCCAAATTGCCGCATGAAATCTTAAATTATCCTTTCCTATCACCTGTATATCCGCCGGCCACCATTTACTGACTTCATTATCATCGCGGCCATAGCCGATTGCGGAAATATAGTTGACCAGCGCGTCGCACCAAACGTACATTGTTTGTTCCGAATCATTCGGAACAGGCACTCCCCAGGATAAATCTTTTTTGGGGCGCGAAAAACTGACATCTTCCAGTCCTTCTTTAATAAGCGATAAAATTTCGTTTTTTCTGGATTCCGGCACAACTTGCATTTTTCCCGATTCGAGCGCTTCGGCTATTTGTTTGGAATGATCGGACAATTTAAAAAACCAATTTTCTTCCTCAATGACTTCCGGCGCTTTTTGATGGTCCGGACAAATTCCGTTTACCAGATCTTTTTCAGTCACAAAAGATTCATGCCCGACGCAATATAAACCGCGATATTTCCGCTTTTCGATTTTACCGGCCTCCAGCAGCAGATTCCACATTTTTATAACTCCGGGCCAATGTTTTTCCCGATCCGTTGTCCTTATGAAATCCGTGTATGACAAATTAAGCGTTTCTTTCAATGCGCGATATTTGGCAGAATTCTCATCAACCAGCTGCTTGGGAGTTTTGTTTTGAGCTTCCGCCGTCCTTACAATTTTTATGCCATGTTCGTCCGTGCCGACCAAAAATTTTACCTCCTCATTTTTTACATCCCTATGGTAACGAGCCAAAACATCGGCTATAAGAGGGTCCAAAATATGGCCAACGTGCGGCCCGGCGCTGGCATAAGGAATTGACGTGGTAATATAAAACTTTTCCATCTAACCAGAATAACACAATCCAAGATCAGATTTAAAGAGGCTGCTGCCTGTACTTTCTGGCGCCGAAGTCTTCAACAAGCTCCTGCAAAATAACCACGATTGGTATTGAAAGTATAGCCCCGGCGAAACCGCCGATCTGAGAACCGGCCAAAATAGCAAGCACGACAATAACCGGGTGTATTCCGGTGGTTTTTCTCATTACTATGGGGACCAGCAAATGCGATTCCAGCTGCTGGATGATTGTAAATAAAATTACCACATAAATCCCCAGCACGAATGATTGGGATACAGCGACCAGAAAAGCAATAAAGCCTGCAATCAACGGTCCGATGAAAGGGATAATTTCAAGAAGTCCGGCAATCAGCCCCAAAACCAGGCTGTAATTAACGCCAAGGATTCTCAGGCCCGCTGCCACGGCTATCGCGATAATAAAACTCAAAAATATTTGCCCCTCAAGCCATTTGCCGATTTTTTTTCTGGCCCTGTGAAAAACACTGATGGAATAATCTTCGTAAGCCAAGGGCAAAACCGCCCGCAAGAAATTTTCAATTCCGTCCCTGTAAAGAGCGAGATAAAAAGAAATTACAATGGTCGCAATGGCCAAAACAGTATTTTCAAAAACTGTCGGAATAATATTAAAAACGGAAGTGCTGGCAGGGAAAATAAGCGACGTAATGCTGATATTGCTGAAATTAAAATCCACGGATGACGATATTCCAAAAACGCTCACAAGGGCGGCTTGGACCTTATCCAAATTTGAAAATAACTCTTTAAACTCAATCCCGACAATCGGAATAATCGTGTACAAAAGCAAAATAAAAATTGAAAATAAGGCGATGAAAATAAACAAAATTCCAAGAAGGCGCGGAACTTTTTTAGTTTCCAGATAATTCAAAGGAGCGTCAAGGGCGGATGAAATGACAATCGCCATCAGCAAGACAACCAGCACGGGAGAAATAACATAAAGGCTAAGAACCAAAACAAGCATAAAAAACACCCTCCATAATGAAATCCATGAAATTTCGAATTTTTGCTTGTCCATGCGAATTTGGTTTGAGCCAAAGGCGAAACTACCAAATTCAGCGCCCCGCCATCGGCGTGGGTTGAATCTTGATATTTTTCACGCTTTATTTGCTGTTATTGTATTACAAAGGGATTAAATTTCAAAATAGTAAAAGCGGCTTAAAATATGCCTTTCTTGTTAAGTTTATAACGAACAAAAATGGATATTGTTCCAACGATTTACGGATGTCGGGCTGCTGGGAATCGCAGCAGAGCAAATTTGATAATACTTTACCAAATTTAGCGCCGCGGGGTACCCAGACTGCAAAATTCTGGGGAATTTTTCATCAGCAATGTCGGGCCAAGCGGAATTGAACCGCTACTATACCCACCCCAAGGGCACGGACTGCCGTTATCCGATGGCCCGACATTGATGACAAAATTGATAATTTTCTAAAATATCCATTAAAGCAAAAAAATTTGCTTTAATCCCCAGCCTCGCCCAGTAATTTAACTAGTTGAATTACTGGGATCGCGTACTACCACTATACTACAGCCCGTTTATACAAAAATCAGTATATAGTTTTAACTTATATAACTCAACAAAAAATCGCCCCGAAAGTAAATTTGAGGCGATTTTTTTAATTTCTATTTGGCTTTAGCAGCTGTTCTTATGCACCCCGTGCAAACCAAAAGCCGCTCTCCGTCTATTAGGGATTTCTGAAGATTCGGATATTTTCTTGTTTTGACGGTTGGGTTGAATTTACCGCGGAGCTTTTTTCTGGCTCCCCTGATAATTGACCCTTTCCCGCATTTTTCGCACTGTCTCATAAATTTGTGTATAATTAATTGATTTGTAAATATTAGCCTATAGACTTAGATTAGTCAATATATGGGCTTTAAATAATAAAATATAACTTTGCCATCCGAATCTGATAAAGAATCTCATTGGATTCTTGACGCTAACGCGGAGGAAGCCTGCTTCCAACAAGCGCAAGAATCGGAATAACTTCATAAACAATATTAATGCAACAAAATATCCAAAAATTAATACAATTTTTTTATAAAAACGCCACAAAGCGGATTATCTTTTTAATGGACCCGGAAAAAGTTCATGACCGGGCCGTGGATTTGGGAAAAATTTTCGGAAATTATTCAGCCACCAGAAAATTTACGGCCATGCTGCTGGAGTACTCCAATAAATCTCTTGAACAAAATATCCTTGGCATTTACTTTAAAAACCCGGTCGGATTGGCGGCCGGATTCGATAAAAACGCGGAGATGACCCGGATCGCAGGACCTTTGGGATTCGGCTTTGAAGAAATCGGATCGGTTACCGGCGAACCTTGCCTTGGAAATCCCAAGCCCAGGCTTTGGAGGCTTATAAAATCAAAAGGAATAATAGTCTGGTACGGATTGAAAAACGACGGGGCGGAAAAAATTTATCAGCGCCTTAAAAAAGCCGAGTTTGACATCCCCGTCGGCATAAGCGTGGCCAGGACAAATTCAACAGATGTCATAGGGCTGGAAAAAGAAATCCCGGATTACATAAAATCATTGAAAATATTTTCTGCCGGAAATTTGGGAGACTATTTCACCATAAACATTTCATGCCCCAACACCTGCGGAGGAGCCGAATTCCACAACCCCGGGAATCTGGAAAAACTTTTGAAAGAAGTTTCCAAGTTGAAAATCACCAAACCGATTTTTATAAAAATGCAGCCCGATTTGGAGAAAGAAACAATTGATAAAATAATCGAGCTGGCTGGACTTTACGGGATAGACGGATTTATCGCCAGCAACCTTACAAAACACAGAGAGTATTTGAAGAATTGCGACCCCGAAGAATTGAAGAGGGTGGACCCGGGCCACGGCGGCATATCCGGCAAACCCGTGGAACAGCTCGCAAACGACTTGATTAAATATATTTACAAGAAAGGCGGCGGTAAATTTATTATTATCGGCGTCGGAGGAGTGTTCTCGGCTGAAGACGCTTATAAAAAAATCCGCCTCGGCGCTTCGTTGGTGCAGCTTATCACCGGGATGATTTTTGAAGGCCCCCAGCTTATAGGGCAAATCAATTACGGACTCGCAAAGCTTCTTGAAAGAGACGGGTTTAAAAACATATCCGAGGCAATCGGAGCGGATGTAGTATAAAAAATCTATATATGTTTCCTGTCATTCCCGCGGAAGCGGGAATCTATAATCCCGCCTTATTATTTCGTTAAAAAACGGAATCTAAAAATTAAAAATTAGATTCCGGCTCAATGGCCGGAATGACGGTACTAAAAAATACCAACTTAAGTTGGTATTTTTTAGTAAGCCCCAGTGTGGGATTATCCCGGCTTTTGACCAAGTGGGTGAACTCAATTCCAGCCCAAGAGCTGAAATGATTTGTTCTCCCTGATAATCCAATTGTTCCGAGAATCACTACTGAAGCTTAATGATATTATAACATAAAAACATAAAAGCAACACGCTCTTTTTTCTACCCTCCTTCCAACCGCGTGTCGCTAAAGCTTCAGCGAGCGGCGCAAGGAGAGCAAGGGAGGTTTTGTATTGCCTAAATTTCTGTCATTGCGAGATACTCCGCGGCAATCCTATGTTCTTGCGAACAGACAAAGCAATCTCGCTTCACCCTCTTTTAAAAGGAAGGGTTGCCTTTCAACCCCGCACCGAGCCAAACACCGAACGTTCGGACATTCTTCTTAAAAATATTAGGCAGCATTCACAATAAATATTTTAAAATAATAGCGACGCATTATTAATAACGTTATGAAAAATGAAGTGTTTGATCTGGTGATGGGGCAAGAATTTCATCTACCAACTTAATTTCTTCCCAAAAATAATCCCGGTAATCGCAATCCTGTGAAGTTCTTTGTCTTTGATTTCCATTATTCTAAAAATCCTTCAAGTTCCGGTTTATATAAAATTTCATCTTGCGCCAATTTATACTTTATTACTTCTTCGGGTTTAAACCATAACGCTATTTCTTTTTCCGCCTCTTCCGGAGAAGTTGAAGCGTGGACCAGGTTTCTTAAAACTCTTTCATCTTTATCCGAAAGCAAATAAGAATCCAGGGAAAAATCTCCGCGGATAGTCCCTATGTCTGCCGCGGAAAATGGCTCAGTGCCGCCGGTTATTTTTCTGGCAACCTGAACCGCATGAGCTCCCTGCCAAACCATAGCCACAACCGGACCGGTAATAAAATATTTTTTGAGCCGTTCCAAAACCAAACCAGTAATTACATACGGATCTTCCGATGGCGGAGTTTTCCCTTTTTCTTTATAGTTTTTTATTGTTTTTTCCCCTGTTTTCCTTCGCCACTCCGGATCAACGGTATAATGTTTTTCCACCAATTCGCCCGTTGGAACAACCATTTTAGCGCCGACAAGCTTAAGCCCCACCCTTTCATAGCGCCCGATAATCTCACCGATTAAATTACGCTGAATGCCGTCGTGTTTTATGAGAATTAAAGTTTTTTCGGTTTTCATATCCTAATATATTATCCTACTTTTATTATTTTTTAAATATTCCAAATATTTACTGATTCCATCAATCCACCCTCCCTTAAAGTACTTCTCGGCATCACTTAATTCTTCTATTGGCAGCCATTTATATTCCGTATGCTCATCTGAAATTTTTATATCTCCTCCTAAATATTCCAGATCAAATCCAATCATCAAAATATTTATTATCGGCTTCCCGTCTGCCTTCAGCTCCCTTTGCTCCGGACGGCGATGTCTGAAAATAACGGCAGCTCCGTTGTTTTTATATTTAATATCGCCAATTTCTTCATTTATTTCCCTTTTTAGAATATCCTCAAAATTTATTAAAAATTCTTCTTTGTTAATTCTCCCTCCGGGCAAATCCCATTCAGGGACAGACTCATCTTCAAAAAATGCATCTTTACAAATTAGCAACTTATCCCCATCTCTGATAAATGCTTTTACCGCTATGTGATAATTTTGATGATTTTCAGTTGCCATTATTTTGCGTGAAAACATTAACTTTATTATTATCCAAAACCATTTTTATTATACCATTTTTGTCGGTGCGGAAAATTTTTGAACCAATATCGGATAATCTGGCCAAAGCGGCCTTTGTCGGATGACCATAGGAGTTTTTACCCACTTCAATTATGGAAATTTTGGGCAAAACCGATTTCAAAAATTCCAAAGACGATGAATATTTTGACCCGTGATGAGCAACCTTTAAAATATCGGCGGTTAAATCGTATTTTTGCGACAGATACTTTTCAACCTTATCGTCTATATCCGCGGTGAATAAAACTTTCCCGTTATTTTGGCTGGTAAATTTTATTACAAGGGCATCGTCATTTATGTTTTTAATTGAAGTTGAATTTTTTGCAGGAGAAAGAATTTCAAAAATATTTCCTTGGTATTTTATTTTATCGCCTTCAGCCAAAAACAGTTCGGGAATCTTATTTTGTCTGGCTGTTTTTTCCAGTTCTTGAAAACTTGCCGCGCCGGTTTTTTCTCCGCTCCAGATAAAAGCGCCGACATCATATCTTTTAAAAATTTCCATCAACCCGCCGAAATGATCCAGCTGCGGATGGGACATTATTACCAGATCAATCCTGCGGTCAAAATAGGAAAATATTGAGGAAATGTTGCCAAGAATTTTTTTGTCCGGCCCGCCGTCAATCAGAACTTTAACCTTGTCCGGCAGCGCAACCAGCTCGCTGTCGCCCTGTCCGACATTTAAAAAATAAATCTCCGGATTTTTATTCTTTCCGTTAAAAATAATTTCATTCCACACAAAAAGATCCAGAGCTATAAAAAATACGGAAATAAGAATTAACCAATTTTTGGTATCGCTTAATTTTAATCTTTCACCGTCCATTCTTAATAAAATATCTTGCTATGTTTAAACATAGCAAGATATTTCGCTTTTTAATTTCTATACGCGCCAGCGGCCCTTGCCGCTATATGATGTAGGAAATTTGGAATTTTTCTTATTCGCAAAATCGCCGAATAATGAAAAGTCTTTATCCTCTTTTTTTTCTTTTTTAATTTTTTTGCTTTTTCTAAGCCCTTTCTTCACGAATGCTATGGTAGTCGGCATTGCATCAAGAATCTCCCCGATATCGCGATATTTGTATCCTTTCCCCAGTAAATTGATTATACCTAAACGTTTTTCCAATAATTTTATTTCATTTACGGTAAAAACCCTTTCACAAATTTTAAGTAAATCCTTTGTTGAATGAGCCTTTTTTATATCTTTTAAAAAATGACTCCAGATTTCTTCCTTCAAATTTTTTTCCAGATATTTTTTATTTATATTCATATTTTAATTAAAGCATATGCTAACTTTTTTTGCTATGTTTAAACATAGCGGGATAATATTCGCCATATAAAATAAATCCGACAATAAAAACGTAATATGCGATTATCAAGGGGACGCTTATGGAATTTATCCTCAGAAAATCCATGTTGCCGAAAAGCTTTACCGCAAAAATTTCATAGGATACTATAAGATTCACGATCCAGCCGAATATAACCGCCATATTCACGGAAAATAATCCGATTGCTCCGGCAATAAATCCCAAAGACATCGCTAATGGTATGGTGCAGAGAATCAGAATATTCGCCAAAAGCGAAAGAAAGGAAAAATTTCCAAAATAGGAAATCAAAAACGGAGCGACGAAAACCTGCGCGGACAATGTGGCAAGCAGATTATCCTTCCATGATAAAAATCCGGCGTCATTTCCGATTTTGAATTTATTTTTAAACGCGGGCGCAAAGTAGACAAGCCCCAGCAAAGCCATAAATGAGAGCTGAAAACCAACGTCAAACATCAGCACCTTCGGGTTTATCAAAACCATCACGAACGCGGTAACCGCTATAATATTTCTGAAACTGTAACGCCTGTTTATTTGAGCCGCCAGCAAAATAATTCCTCCCATTATCGCGGCGCGGACGACCGACGCTTCGGCTCCGGTCATCAAAACAAAACCCGCAATAACCGATAATGTAAGCCAGAAACAAATCCTGCGGGAAAATAAATACGAGAATGCCCCGAAAATAACCATAACCAAAACGCTTATATTGTACCCCGACAAAGCAACCAGATGAGTCGTTCCGCTTTTGGACATTTGATCCTTAAACTCCTTTGAAAATTCCGCTCGCTCGCCCAGAGTTATTCCGGATAAAAACGCCGACTGCTCCTCCGGCATAATTTTTTGGAATATATTTACAATTTTCCCTTTAAATGAAAGCAGGGATGCTTTTATAAAATTGCCTTTATTTTCAGAGATTAATGTTGTGATTGGAAATTGGACAGTACCCAAAATTCCGTCTTTTAAAAAAGAAACGGCCGAGGATTGCGGCAAATTTTTTATAATCCCCTTAAATTCAACCAAATCCCCGTAATTGAAATCTGGAAACGGCCTTGCTTGGACAGAAATTTTTCCGGCAAAAGGCTTTGCCAATTCCACTGTCAATTTTTGAGAATTGGCTTGTCGAGCCGCGTTAACAACAACCCCTCTGAAACTGATTTCTTTATTGAAAATAATTTTAGCGGTTTGAAACTGGTATGCTTCATACGCAAAATAGTAGAAACTCCCGACAATAATAAACAGCGACAACCCCGACAGCCAAAATAATTTTTTATTTTTCTTTGCAAATCCAAAAACCAAAAATAAAACCGCTATCAAAGCGACAATTAAAAAATTTGCAATAAACTTCAAGCCAAGCCCGGAAATAAAAACTCCGGAGAGAAAAAATATAACGGCATAAAATGCGGAATCGTATATTCGCATCCCAGTAACATTACTTTGACTTGGTCTCACCTTAATCAAACCTCAAGCCAAAATACAATCTTAATTTAGTTTACTACTGCATTATTAATTACCCAGTTTTCGACCAGAAATTACATTTGGCAGCGAGACAGCAAATAAAAATTCAATTTTTTGCTGCGAGCGAACCAAATGAAAATATGTTGTAAGTTGTAACATTTTTAAAAATCAAAGTAATGTTACTGGGCATTTAAATATTATATAAAAAAGCGCCCGAGGGCGCTATAAAAACAGGTTGGTGAAAATTAAGGGTCCTAATTACCGAGTGGACTGTCAATCACCGTTACGACATCGTCATTCCCTATGGCAATAATTAAAACCCTTTCGGCAAAACTTTTTCCAATCCCCAGCTCTTTGATAAGCTCTTCATCGATAACGGCCCGTCCATCACTGACGCCGGAACGCTTTTTGGCTTCCCTTAAAATTCTTCTTATATGCCTTTTATCCAATCCGGAACCATATTGATTTTTAATTCTGTCAACAGCGTGCTTGCAAACACCCCCGTTTGTTTTCCATGGTTTCAATAACATCGCCCCCTCTCCGTATTTTGGCAACAATGTAAAATGCTAAAAATAGTTTAGAATTCAATTCCCCTTTTTGCAAGAGCCCCTTTGCGGTAAATATGTTTTATTTCTTTCATTTCAGTCGCGATATCGGCGATTTTTATAAAACTTTTCGGGGCGTTGCGCCCGGTCAAAATAACATCTACAGACGCGGATTGATGCTGATTTTTACGCTGATCAACACTGATGGGTTTTATTATTTTTAAAACATCCGCGGCTCTGAGCAGTTTCAGGCCAACGGCATTGTTTATTTCATCCAAAATTACCAGATCCCATTTTTTAGATTTTATTTCTTTCGCGGCCAATTTCAAACCCTCTTGAGCTGATTTTTTGTGTGCGTTCAAAGGCAGCTTATCTCCAAGTATCCCGACAAAGCCCCTGCCTGTGCGGCGGATTTGGAATTTGGAATTTGGAATTTGGAATTTTTTCAAAAACAAATGTTCTCCGCTTTCCCACGGCCCTTTTATAAATTGAACCATTAAAACTTTTTTTCCATTGCCAATAGCGCGGATTGCCTGGCCAAGAGCAGCCGTTGTTTTCCCTTTGCCGTTACCTGTAAAGACTATAATCATACGTTTACACTGAGCTTGCGTGCCCCGTAGTGAGCCTTGCTCTACTACTGGGGTTGAAGTGTGCGCGGGAGAGGACTCGAACCTCCACGCCCTTACGGGCACATGCACCTCAAGCATGCCTGGCTACCATTACAGCACCCGCGCTTATTTATACTTCTTTATTGTGCTTGTTTTCTATGGAAATAGCTTCCTTAATTTTTTCTCGTTTTCGTGATAAACAAACAACATTGTCATCATAATACATTTTAGATAATAATTTCAATGATTCCGCCTTAGCATATCTTAACTGATATATAGAACCACTTTTATTTAAATGCCCCTTAACTTTTGAATATTTTAAATTTTTATCTTGGAGCCATATCATATGATTTTTACTTGCTGAAATTAGAGACACATAAAACATATGGCTTGATTTCCACCTTGGGTCCCAGTACGAATAAAAAGACCCATCTCCGTCAAAATGACCCCGTAAAAAATCAAAAAAGTATTTCTTTGGAATTTTTACTTCTTTTACTATTTTTGTTTTATTTGCCATTAATCCGATATTTAATAAAAACCTATAAAAATTTATATCCCCTATTTGAATATAAAAGTATCTTTTTTCTTTTGACATACCATTCCCCTTTTTACTAATTTTAAAATTAACCCCTAAGCATTTTTGAATGTTATTTATCATTTCAATATCTTTTGAAGTAAAATTTATACTCCTACCGTTTATTGATAAGCTCCCATCAGTCACCAACAACCCAATTGCATAAGAAAATTCAGGAGACCATTTTATTTTTACTTTTCCCATTGGTTTCATCTTTAAATTATAATAAATTTTTGTTTCCGCCTCAAGCTTATAGCGTCTACCAAATTATTTATTAAAAAATGCGGGCAAAGCCCGCATTTTTATTCCCGCATAGTTCCATGTTACGCCGCAACTCCGATTTTTTCTCTGGATTTTTTCTTTGAAAGATCCCTTAAGAAATAAAGTTTTGCCCTTCTGATTTTCTTCGGAGCGCTCATAATTTCCACTTTATCAATCATAGGTGAATTGAACGGATAAACTTTTTCCATCCCGACTCCGGCAACCGTCGCGCGGACCGTGAAAGTGGAACCGCTTTCCTTGCCATGTTTTACGGCAAGAACAATTCCCTGGAATCTTCCCAATCTTTCTTTATCGCCTTCTTTTATTTTTTCCCAAACGCGGACAACCGCTCCGGGCTTAATTTGTGAGATAAGTTCTTTTTTCATACCCTGTAGTAGAACTGCGATAGTAATTTATAAATTTAACTTCTGTATAAATTATCTATGTTATTCTTATTAAATTATATTAGTGCTCCAGCAGTAATTCACGATAAATTAAGTTAAATAATCGCAGTTTCACTACGGGGCATAACTTTTCAAGAATAATGTATAAATCGCTTTCGGTCAAGGGTTAAGCGCTTTTAAGCTGATCCAAAACGGCCTTTAAATCCTGCGGCAATTCGGCTTCAATTTTAACTTTTTTGTTTTTGCTGTTGGTAAATTCCAAATACCGGGCATGCAAAAATTGCCGTTCCAAACCAAACGGGTTCCCTTTTTTACCGTAAAGCGGATCGCCGATTATGGAATGATGTATCGCGGCCATATGCACCCTGATTTGGTGGGTACGGCCGGTTTTGGGCATAACTTTTACCAAACTGAAGGTCGCAGAATCACGCGGACTTAACGCGGATTGACGCGGAAATTGATAGTGCCCAATTGTCTCATATTCGGTAATTGCTTCCTTTACCATTTTACCGCCGTGGACCGTATGCCTTGTCGTGCCGGGCTTTAATCCGATTGGCCTATCAATCACTCCTTTTTGCGGATCAACTTTTCCCCAAACCAAAGCAACATAAGTTTTTTTAATATTATGCGTTTGAAAAAGTTTTTTAAAATATTCAAACGAATCTTGATTGCGGCAAATTAAAATAACTCCGGAAGTGTCTTTATCCAAGCGGTGCACAACTCCGGGCCGGGTCTTGGGATCGTCGCCGACAGTTTTTATTTCCGGATATTTTTTGAGCAAAAAATCAACCAAAGTTTTTTCATTTTTCACTTTTCCCTTTTCCCTTTTAACTCCCGTCCCGTGGACGAGCAGCCCGGCCGGCTTGTTAACTGCTATGAAATTTTTATCTTCATAAAGTATTTCTAAGTCCATCTTATTTAATTAAATTCTAACAGATTCCAAAGCAACTTCTAAATGACAAAATGATTAAAAAAACAGGGCTCAACCGGAATTGGTTGAGCCCTTTGGTAATGCCAGCGAACTTCCGCTCGCTGGTTTAGATGGCTCTGGAGCCGCGGGCAATCCTCCAGAAAACTAAATTGCCCGGGGTTTAGCCACCACCTAAATGATGAACGCCTGCGCAGTCCTGGGATAATCCAGGAGATGAGCGAGGGCGAATAAAGCTTTACGGAAAGCGGCAAGACCCTCTCCCACCGCTTTCTTCA
>DAHWFZ010000082.1 GCA_027336345.1 Candidatus Wolfebacteria bacterium | reverse complement strand
GCAGTTTCGGAAATTGTCTTAATTTTTACGCTTTCGCTTAGCTTTTGGTATTCCATAAAATTTTAATTATCAACAATACATCTCTTGATCAATAAACTACATGTGTATTGATGTTTTTTCGTATTATTGACGCTTAATTTAATCAACGAAAGAACGAATTTATACGAAATTACGAAAATGATCGGACCTTTTATTTCGCTATTTCGTTCAATTTCGATTTTCGTTGGTTTGTTTATCTTGAATAATAGTCAACAACCAGGTTAATGTCGAAAGGAATTTCAACATCGCGCGGGAGAGACTTTATTTTCCCTTCCAATTTTTCTTTGTTAAGGGAAATCCATGTCGGAGCTTCGTACTGCTTAATACTCTCTGAAACCTCTCTGAAAATTAAAATATCTTTTGATGCCGGTTTAACCGCGATAACATCGTTGGCTTTAACCTGATACGAAGGGATATTAACTTTCCTCCCGTTTACCAAGAAATGCCCGTGTCCGATATATTGCCTTGCGGTAATTCTTGACGGAGCCAAGCCCATTCTGAAAACCGCATTATCCAGCCTTCTTTCCAAAAGATTTACGATCGTGTCGGTGACAGCCTCCTTTTTATGCAAAGCTTCTTTGAACATTTTTCTCATATTGGCTTCTCTCAATCCATAGCTGAACATTATTTTCTGTTTTTCCGCCAGCTGTTGTCCGAATTCGGACGGAGCTTTTTGGCGGCTCTTGCCGTGAGGTCCCGGCCTGTACGGCCTTCTGACCATAGCGCATTTCGGCGAATCACAACGATGCGCTTTTAATCCAAGCTTTACTCCCAGCGCTCTTTCCTTTTTTTCTTTTGCTTTTAATAAGGCCATATGATTTATAAATACAATTTTTAATTTCTAATTTTAAATTTTTAAATAATTTCCAATTATTTAATTTTAAATGATTGCCTGAAAATCAAAAGTGAAATTCAGTAATTTTCTAGATGCGTCTAACCTTTGGCGGTTTCGGACCGTTATGCGGAATCGGGGTTACGTCTTTTACCGATGTTATGTTAAATCCCTGGTTGGAAAATGACCTGACGGCGGAATCCCTGCCTGATCCGACTCCTTTTACGATAACTTCCAAATCCTGCATACCGATTTTCTTCATCTTTTCAGCCAAAGCGGCGACGGCTTTTGAAGCCGCAAACGGGGTTGATTTCTTAGGCCCTGAAAATCCGATGCTGCCGGCTGAAATCCAAAAAATAACATTGCCATTTTTATCGGTTATGGTTATAACGGTGTTGTTATAGCTCGCATTTATGAAAGCTTTGCCGCCAGCCACTTTTTTGGAGGCGCTAACTTTGACAGAAACTTTGGCAGCTTCTTTTTCAACGGTTTCGCCTTCTTTAATGGCTTGAGCTTCGGTTTGTTTGATTACTTTTTTCTTTCCCATACGTTTCACTGAATCAACGAAAATCGAATTTATACGAAATTACGAAAATTTTGTTAATACATTGTCCAATTTTTTCGTACTTTCGCTCCGCTTCGTTCTTTCGATGATTAATGTTTATTTTAGATCCACTTTCCTCTTTCCGCTGCCTGCGGTATGCCTGACATTTCCGCGCACAGTTCTGGAGTTGGTTTTTGTTCTTTGGCCCCTGACCGGCAATTTTCTCATATGCCTTACTCCCCTATATGCCTGGATATCTTTAAGCCTGGCAACGTTTGATCTTATCATTTGCCTTAATTCTCCTTCAACCTTGAAATTCTTTTCCATAAAGTCCTGAATCTTTTTGATTTCTTCCTGATTCAGATCTTTAACCCTTTTATTTTCGTCAACTTTTGTTCCGCTTAAAATACGGATAGCAGAATCAGGCCCAATGCCATAAATATAGGTCAAGGCTGTCCCAACTTTTTTATTATCCGGAATGTTTATACCAACGATACGCATTGTTTGGAATTTGGAATTTGGAATTTTGAATTTGGAGAACCCCCATATTCAAAATTCTATATTCTATATTCTATCTAAATTACCCTTGTCTTTGCTTATGCTTTGGATTCTTTTTACAAATCACAAAAACTCGCCCTTTTCTCCGGACGGTTTTGCAATCCTTGCATATTTTTTTAACCGACGCTTGTACCTTCAATTTGGTGGAATTTGGAATTTGGAATTTGGAATTTGGTTTTACCCGTTCCATATTCTATATTCCATATTCTATATTCTACTTTTATAATCTTCTTATTATTCTGCCTCTTTTTCCGTCAGGGCTTAATTCAAGCAAAACCCTGTCGCTCGGCATAATTTTTATATAATTCAACCGCATCTTTCCGGACAAATAGGCAATAATTTCATCGCCGGTTTCAAGCTTTACTTTAAAAGTCGTAGCCGGCAGCGCTTCTATTACCATTCCCCGCACAGTTGGTTTCCTTTCTTCTTTTGTCATGTGACAATTTATATTAGCTTAAGAATTTATAAAGGTCAAGCCCGGTAACATTACTTTAATGGTGTATTGCAAAATATCCAAAAATTTTAAAAACTCCATCGAATATCTAACATAAAATACCGTAAAATCGCCCACAAATAAAATTTTATTAAATTTTATTATTTAAAGTAATGTTACCGGGCAAGCCTAACAACTAATTATGGATTCTTCGGAGTACCTCAGAATGACATGCCCTGTTTGTCATCCTGAGGTTGCGAAGGATCTCTGCTTGGTGATATTAAATGAAATTCTTCCGAGTACGTCAGAATGACACCGGCAAGATTCTTGACGCTAACGCGGAGGAAGCCAGCTTCCAACAAACGCAAAGCTCAGAATGACATACTTAAGCAGTTGTTTAAAAATTAAAAATTGAAAATTAGAAATTGCCTACCCTTACTCCACAATCACCTTCACCTGTTTTGGATCGGATGGAACGCTGTTCACCCAAAACGGCCAGAAAGAAATGTCGGCTTTTTCTATGCTGGGAGTTGAAAAAATAAATGCTTTTAAGTCGCTTTGAGATTTCGACAAAATCTTACCCCTGAAATTATCGCCGTTGACCGGCTTCCAAAAATTCCCGGCAAAACTTACCGGCATCGCAACCAATTTATTTTTCGTATCGTTTGTAATATTCCCTGTGTAATCAATTTTATAATCCTTTAACGCAAAATCCGGATCAATAACCTGATGCGCCAATTGGGTCATCAAATCAACAACCGAAGATTCTTTGAACGCCTGAATAGACGCTTCGGCCTCTATATACACGGAAAAGTTTCCGGAACTGTCCGTATCCTTATTAACAACTTCCCTGGTGATGTTAAATTGTTTGGTCCCGTCAATCGGTTTAAAATTCTCCGACGCGATTTGAGCATACAAATATCCCTCAATCGCCGTTTGTATTTTGCTTTCGGCATCCGCTTTCGCCAATTTTATATCGCTGTCGGTCGGGTAGCTTGCGTTGCCGATAAATCCGCCCGCCATCGGATTTTGAGAGCTGCCGTAAAACTTGGTGTATTTATCCGTTCCCTGAAATCCTGGAATCGTAAGTTTGCTGGCCGGATCAATATTATATGCCTCTCCCGCTTTATCCGCGATGACCGCGGCGTCTATGCTGGAAGCGATAATTTTTCCTCCTTCAATTTTAGCTCCGGGAACCACAATCCTGCCGGTCAGTCTGAAAATCT
>DAHWFZ010000061.1 GCA_027336345.1 Candidatus Wolfebacteria bacterium | reverse complement strand
TCATATGGAAGTATGCATAACTTTTGCCCAAGCCGCCGGATTTTTAAATGCCCAGGAAGCGCAAGATTCTCAAAAAGTTCTGACTGCGATTAAAAACGGCGTTACTCCGCCTCCGTGCAAGAGCAAAGAAGAATGCGATGCTTATTGTTCTCAGGAGGGGCATTCCGAACAGTGCATAAAATTTGCCGCGGCTGCGGGATTAATTTCTCCTCAGGATGCGGAGATAATCAAAAAAACAGGAGACAAAGGACCGGGCGGTTGCACAAGCAAAGATTCATGCGAGGCCTTTTGCAATACTGCCGCCAATCAGGCTGTGTGCTTAGGGTATGCAAAAGAGCATAATTTAATTTCAGCCGAAGATATCCAAAAGATGCAGGAAGGCGACCAAAGTTTTATAAACGCCATAAATAATTCTCCGGCCGCGGCGATAGATTGCATTAAAGGGAAAATCGGCGCCGATCAATTCGATAAAATAAAATCCGGAACCGAGGTTCCGCCTCGAAATATCGGAGATATAATGCAAGCTTGTTTTAAACAATCAATGGGAGCTCGGGGACAGGAAATGCCGCAAGGCCAATACGCTCCGGAGGAAAAAAACAGTCAAAACGCATCCGGAACTCAAAACAATTTCATCCCTGCAAATGCTATGCCGTTTAATCTGGATTCATTGCCTGAAGCCGAAAGAAACTGCGTAAAAAGCTCTTTAGGAGAAAATTTTGCCGATAAAATCAAAACAGGAGAACTTAATCCGGTAACAATCGGAGATACCATTAAAAAATGCGTTCAAAATTCTATGTCTGATCAATCAAGCCAAGCAGCCCCGGTAACTCAAGAAAATATGCAGATACCGAATATTCCTCAAGGAGTTAACGGAGATATTATCAAACAGTACATACAGCAAGGAACCCAGCAAATGGTTCCGGGCGCGATAACTCCTCCGGCAGCTCCTCAGCCGATACAGCAGCAAATGCCATAATCGCTTCATTACGCAAAAATAAAAATCCGCTTTTATATAAGGCGGATTTTTATTGCAGGCAGGAATGACGCCTGGCTTGCCTGGCAATTGCGCGGGCGAAGCGAGCTTATGCGATACCCAGTTTGAAAATATCGCCATTTGTTTAGTTGTGAAAATTATTTTACAATAGCTGATATTTCGCCGATAAATTTCAAAAAATGGAAAAACTTATATTCACGCCATCTTTATTTTTTCAGCATGCCATCTGTCCTCATTGGATTTGGCATGATCTTTATAGCGATGCCAAAGACAAGGCGGAAATTTCCGAATTTACGCAAAAATTATACGAGGAAGGCGTTACCCACGAAGCGGATTATATAAAAGGGCTGAAATTCATTGAAGTTGAGGAAGTTGACCCTCAAGAAGCATTTCAAAAAACCTTGGAACTTATGAAAGGCGGCGCGGATCTTATTTACCAGGGTTCAATCCAATATGAAGCCGACGGAGTTTTATACCGCGGAAGGCCCGATCTTTTGGAAAAAAGAAGCGGAAAATCATCTTTTGGAAATTACTTTTACGCTCCGATAGATATTAAATTCGCAAAACATTTAAAAAAACCGCATATTTTGCAGCTTACGTTATATGGAATAATTTTGGAGCAAGTGCAGGGAATTTTTCCGGATAAATCAGGAATTATCAACGGCGAGCGCGAACGCATTGAAAAAATACTTGAAGCAGATGACCGTATAAAAACCATTGATCAAATTTATAAAATTATAGACATAATGAAAAACAAAAAGCCGGCTCCAAGGCTTACGTCATCGTGCAAACAAAGCCCTTGGTTTGCAAAATGCGTTGAAGAAGCGGAAAAATCTGAAGACATCGCGTTGATTTACAAGCTGGATTCGCGCGCGCACCCCGTACTTCGGGAAAATGGGATTAAAACAATTCACGATGCGGCAAAAATGGATATTTACGCATTGCCCAAAATACCGTATGCGTCCGCTGATGTCCTTGAGCGCATAAAACTCCAAGCGCAAGCTTTAGTTGATAAGGATATAAAATGGAGAAATGACCCGGAAATTCCGAAAGCTCCGCTTAAAATTTATTTTGATATTGAGGGTGATCCGCTTCTGCAGCTTGAGTATCTTTTCGGTTTTTGGGTGGCGGGAGATCCCGGCGGTAAATACGCGAAAGTCGGCAATGTCCGTTTTGATGAGGAAAGTAAAAAATATTTTATTTACTTCATCGCCGAAAAGCAATATGACGAACAGGCAATGTGGAACCAGTTTCTCCAATGGCTGAAATTATTGCCGGAAAACGGTTACTTTGTCTACCATTATGCCGACTATGAACGTTCACACACCAGAAAATTGGCGGATAAATACGGCACATCCGCGGCATTCGAAAATTTTGTTACAAAATTTGTGGATTTCCAAAAAATTGTCGCAGACTGCGTTATTTTTCCGTTGTATTTTTATTCCATAAAAGACATAGCAAAATCAAAATTTCTCAATTATAAATGGCGCCATGCGAAAGCAGGCGGAGGACAAAGCGTATTCTGGTATGAAAAATGGCTTGAAACCGATGACAGGAATATTTTAAAGGATATTGTTGATTATAACGAGGATGATGTTGTTGCCACCGAATATTTGCATCAGTGGTTATCGGACAACAAAAAATAATAATTTTACCCGTCTTTGGAATTTTAAAATCGGAAATTTCAAAAATATAATATGCTATAATATAAATATGCTGCTTGAATTTTACGGGCAGGAATGCCCTCATTGTAAAAGAATGGATTCCCTTGTGGAGAGGCTTGAACAGGAAGCCGGAGTTAAGTTTGAGAAATATGAAGTCTGGCACAATGACGAAAATGCCCAAAAAATGGCGCAATACAACAAAGGCCTTTGCGGCGGAGTGCCATTTTTCCTTAATACAGAAACCAACAGCTATATTTGCGGCGAGGCTCCATACGATGATTTTAAAAAAATAGCATTAAAATAAATATTTTATGCAAAATAACGGCAGCCGAAAAAGACCAGGTAAATTTTTTAGCAATATATTTTTTATCGGGCTTTTAAGTTTTTTCGGCGGGATAAGCCAGGATATTTTTCTTCCGGTTTTGCCTTTATATCTGGCAAACTTTCTGGGATTAAGCAAGGAATTCATCGGTACTGTAGAAGGGCTTGCGACAAGCAGCGCCAGTATTTTTAAAATTATAGCGGGTTTTATTTCAGATAAAATAAAAAAACGAAAGGCGATTATTTTTGCGGGCTACACGCTTTCCCTTATAGGAAGATTTTTTTTGGCGTTTACATCATCAGCATTGGCAATCGGGGTATTGCGGCTTTTTGACGGCTCGGGGAAAGGAGCCAAAGATACGCCAAAAGACGCGCTAATAGCCGATTCTGCGGGGATACAATCCCGGGGCAAGGGCTTTGGCATTGTCAGGGCGCTGGATACGCTTGGTTCTGTCGCCGGACCGCTTATTTTATTTGCAATCCTTGAACTTCTTAAAAATAACACGCTTAAATACCATTATATTTTTCTTATCACAGCCATACCACTTGCTTTTACATTGGCCATACTGGGAATATTTGTAAGGGAGAGATCGTTTAAAAAAACACAGTCCGAATCAACGCCGGATTTAATCAAAGTTAAACTTCCTAAAAAGTTTTATATTTTTATGGGGATAATGTCTCTTTTTGCTTTGGGCGACTCGCCCGATGCTTTTTTGATTTTACGCGCCAGCAATGTAGGAGTTACTCTTTTGGCTATTCCGCTTGTTTATGCCCTTTTTAATTTTGTCTACGCCTCAGCTTCAATACCCTTAGGAAGCCTTTCCGATAAAATCGGCAGAGTAAAAGTAATTTTGATCGGATGGTTCGCATATGCGTTTGCATATGCGGGATTTGGTTTGGCAAGCAAGGCTTATCACATCTGGATTTTATACGCGTTTTACGGAATTTATTACGCGACCACGGAAGGAGTTGCCAAGGCATTTGTTGCCGACCTTGTTTCCTCTGACCGCAGAGGCAGGGCGTATGGAATTTACAACGCAATTATCGGGATTATCGCTCTTCCTGCCGGGGTCATCGCGGGATTTTTATGGGACAGAATCAACCCGTCCGCCCCGTTCTTTTTCGGCGGAATCATCGCGGGCGTTGCGGCAATCTTACTTATAATATTTTCCGCCTTTTATAAAAACGAGCATTTTCAGATAAGCGCATAATGCGATCCGTTAATTCGTTTTTTAAGCCAATACATATTTTACTTATAATCACATACGGTTTTATGCCACTTTTTAATGATTATGGTAGAATATGAATATGAACGTGAATGTGAAAAAATTATACATAATTTTAACCATATCTTTATTCGTTTTTCCGGCCTTTTTAACCGAGGCGGCAAATTATGAATATTTAAATTCCGTTGCCGGAAGAGGGGATACGATTGTAATTTATTTCAAAAACAATAAATCGGCAATCAAATCGGCGGCATTCGGAACCCAGCCGATCTCATACTTTAAATATAAAAAAGATTATGTGGCGGTTTTTGCGACCTCAGCAACGCAAGCCGTTGGCAAATATTCCGTAAAAATAAATTTTTCCGACGGAACCGTTTTTAAAAAAATATTAGCGATAAAAGTTTTAAGCACCCCGAAAAAAATAGCGCTTGGAATTCCAAAAAAGCTGGATATGACGCCGGCATCTCTGGTAAGCAATCTGCGAACACAAAATGCCGTTTTAAATAACGTTTTCAGCGCCACGTCAACCGAAATATTTTTCAATAGTCCGTTCGGGCTGCCATTGGCCAATAACAGAAATTTAGGAAGTTTGTATGGAGAAATACGCCAAACCGGAAATGAACAGATCCGCCATATGGGTGTTGATCTGATAGCGCCGCTTGGCGCTTCGGTCTATGCTATGAATTACGGAATTATCAGTAAAGTCTATTACGACCCTGTTTATGGCAATTCAATACTTATTAACCACGGCCATGGAATTTTTACCGCTTATTTCCACTTGAATACCACGATTATAAAACAGGGCGATAAAGTCCAAAAAGGCGCAAAAATCGGCACTGTCGGTAAAACCGGATACGCCACCGGCCCGCACCTTCACTTATCGGTAAAAATAAACGGCATTTCCGTTAATCCGCTTAAATTTATCAGCGCATTTAAATAAACTTTTTATCAAATGGACAACCAACCGGAGAAAAAAGAAGCTGTTTATTACATAAAAGGAATGCACTGCGCTTCCTGTGAAATTTTAATAGAAAAAAAACTGCTTGAGCTCCAAACCGTAAAATCAGCCGAGGCGTCTTTGAATAAAGGCAAAGTAATCGTTGAATTTGAGGGCCGGAAACCCGATATTAACAAATTGAATAAGATATTTCGGGAAAATAATTACAGCTTTTCCGAAACTTCGTTTAAAAAAAGCTTCGGATTTAATTTCAATGATTTTGCCGTTATAACCGGAACAGTTTTGATTATAATCTCAATATTTGTCCTTATTGAAAAGTCCGGACTGTCGGCTCTGATAAACGTGAATAAATCGTCTTCTTTGCCCGTATTTTTTGTTTTCGGGCTATTGGCCGGAGTTTCAACCTGCGCCGCGCTAGTCGGGGGAATAATCCTGTCTATGTCCAAACAATGGGCGGAGCTGTACAAAAACGAAAATTCATTCATAAAAAAATCCCAGCCGCACATTCTTTTTAATGCGGGACGAATTGTTTCTTATGGAGTTTTTGGATCGCTTCTCGGGCTTGTCAGCGGACAAATAAAATTTTCTCCCGTGTTTTCTTCCGCTTTAATATTGATTGTTTCATTGCTGATGGTTTTATTCTCTTTTGATATGCTTGGAATAAATTGGTTCGGGAAATTTCAGATAACAATGCCGAAATTTATGACGAGATATGTTTCGGATGAAAATCACTTTAAAGGAAAATATATGCCATTAATAATGGGAGCCGGAACTTTTTTTCTCCCATGCGGATTTACCGTAACTGTCCAAAGCTTGGCGCTTTTGTCTGGCAATATTCTGCAAGGAGGATTGATAATGTCATTATTTGCTCTTGGCACCGCGCCAATGCTTCTGGCTATTGGGCTTTCGAGCATCGGATTTTCCAAAAATCAGCGAACGTCCGTCCGATTTATGAAAATCGCGGGGATTTTGGTTTTATTTTTTGCCGTATTTAATATAAACAGCCAATTGAATGCCATGGGTTTTAAAAGCCTTAATAATTTAAATATTGGTTCCGTATTTCAAACATCCGAAAAAAATTCAGGTGTTTATAGTTTGCCGCCCATAGTAAACGGGAAGCAAATTGTTAAAATGGATGTATCGGTCTCTGGCTATGACCCAAGCTATATTAAAGTAAGGGCGGGCATCCCCGTTAAGTGGGAAATAAACGATACCGGAACAAGCGGGTGCACTAATGCCCTTATTTCACGCGATTTGTTCAGCGGCCAAATAGCGCTTACTCCCGGAGAAATGTCCGAAAAAGAATTTACAATTCAAAATCCCGGTAAATATAAATTCAGCTGCTGGATGGGGATGATCTCGGGGGTCATTGAGGCAGTAAAGTAATTGTAAAATTTATAAAATAAAAACTAATTAAATAAATTCCGCGCCAAATACGGGATTATAAAACAGGATGAATAAAAAAATATTTCAGGTTAAGGGAATGCATTGCGCTTCATGCGCCGCTGTAATTGAACAAACCGTAAAAAAACTGGACGGGATTTCGGACGCGTCGGTAAATTTTGCATCTGAAAAATTATTCGTCAAATACGATCACCCGATAGAGGATTATAAAATAATGGAAGCAGTTGAAAAAACCGGCTATAAACTTGCGTCGGACGATATAAATATGAAGCCCGGAGAACATATGATGAAAATGGACCATGAGCATTTAAGCATTGAATCGGCGGTTATAGGGCATAACCACTTAATGACAGAAAGCGATGCGGAAATTTACGAACTTAAAAAGAAACTTTTATTTGGAATATTTGCGGCAATAATAACCGTAATTTTAAGCTTTGGCGGTCAATTTTTGCCTTTTATTCCGAAAAATCTGGGGTTAATAATATTATTATTGCTATCCACGCCGGTGGAATTTTGGGTTGGCAAACAATTCTGGAGAGGGGCTTATTATGAGTTTAAAAATATAAGGCCCGGTATGGACAGCTTGGTTGCCATCGGCACCGGAACAGCTTACTTTTTCAGTTTGCTTATTTCTGTTGTTAATTTAATCCCTGAATTCAATAAATTATTCCTGGCTAAGTTCGACCCGTATTTTGACGTTGCTGTTGTTGTTACTGTATTTATAATTTTGGGGAAATATTTGGAAGCAAAAGCAAAAGGTTCG
>DAHWFZ010000066.1 GCA_027336345.1 Candidatus Wolfebacteria bacterium | reverse complement strand
AGTTCAAATGATTTTTTCCGGTCAAAGGCGTTTAAAATTATTTTTACGGGAATTGCAGTTATTATCGTATTGCTTCTTGTGTTTTTTTTGGGTGAGCTGGTTGGATTTAAAAAAGCCGATTTTTCATATAAATGGGGGGATAATTATTTAAGAAATTTCGCCGGACAGAGATTCGGTTCAAATATGGGTTTTGCGGGTATGATGGATGCGAGGGGACAGAATTTTATGGCAGGGCATGGAACGTTCGGGGTTGTAATTAAAGTTGAAAATTCCTCATCAACGCCCGGCATAGTCGTTCAAGACCAGAATAATTCCGAGAAGATTATTCTTATTACAAAAAACACCATCTTGGAAAAATTCCGCGAAATAATCAATATAAATGACATTAAGGTGAATGATCGCGTTGTAATTATAGGTTCGCCCGATAATTCCGGCCGGGTTGAGGCCAGATTAATAAGAATTATGCCTTCCGGAGCATCATTTGTTCCAATGATGCAACAGCAGGCTAAACCGCAATCATAATGCATCTGATATCAAATATAGTCGCACAATTATTATAAATATTGAAAATCCAATATTTATAAACCTGGTTCGGCCGGCTGTAATAAAAAATTTTTTTTTGCAGTCTCTCCGCCAAGTTTAAACATCAAAACAATTATGAATCATTTTTTAGGAAAATTCTGGAAAAAAATAATTAATCACAAAATTTTATCGTTTTTTATCGCCATAGTAATTTTTGGAGGAGGTTATTATTTTTACGGGAAACTGACAACTACGGCAGTCCCGCCAAGATATGTTCTGGCTCAGGTTCAAAAAGGGACTCTTGTCTCGTCCGTAACCGGCAGCGGGCAGGTTTCCGCATCCAATCAAACCAATGTACAGGCGCAAGTATCCGGAGTTGTTTCGCAAATTTTAGTTGCCAATAATCAGGCTGTAAAAAAAGGTCAAACTCTTATACGGCTGGACACTATAAATGATGAGCGCAGCGTGCGGAATGCGCAGGCAAATTTGGATAACGCGCAGCTTTCGCTGCAAACTCTTCTGGCTCCCGCGAGCACTTCAAGCGTTCTTCAATCGCAGCAGACGGCAATTCAATCGCAGCAAAATTATGAGAACAGCCAGAACAATCTGGTTTCCGATTATGGGAATGCCTATAACGATGTGTCAAATGCCTTCATAGATCTCCCCGGGGTTATGACAGGGCTCAATAACGTCATTTATAATATGACTATAAATAAATCCCAGTGGGATATTGACGTATATGCGAATATGATAAGCGGATGGGCGCCGAACACGCCTCAGTTTGAGCAAAGTTCCATAGCGAGTTATCAAAGCGCGCTTTCGGCATATAATCAGAGTTTGGCGGATTTTAAAAATTCCACCATAAATTCAAGCACTTCAACCATTGAAAGTTTGCTGGCAGAAACCAACACCGCTTTAAGGACAATATCGGTTGCAAACAGCAATCTGAAAAACTTTTTGGATTTGGTCAACAATACCCTTCAAGCGAATAATTCAAAAGTTCCCTCGCAATTGACTCTTGATGAAACGAGCGTCCAGGGATATATCGCAACCGTGAATTCCCATATTGCGACAATCATACAGATTCAAAATTCAATCCAAAGCGATAAAAATTCCATAATTTCCGGGAAAATTTCCGTTGAGCAATCCGATGCGGCTTACCAGCAGTTACAGTCCGGGCCGACTCAGCTTCAGATCCAGCAGCAGCAGCTTGCCGTTACTCAGGCTGAGAATGCTTTGTCCGACGCGAAGGAAAACCTTAATAACGATTATATAACGGCTCCGTTTGACGGAGTGGTCACAAATATTACCGCACGCGCCGGCCAGCCGGCTTCGGGAACCTTAGCCGTACTTGTCAGTAATGCCCAATTGGCGCAGGCGACTTTGAATGAAGTGGATGTGGTCAATGTAAAGCTTGGACAGCAGGCTACCGTTACTTTTGATGCCTTGCCCAACATAACATTGACAGGAAAAGTTGTTGAGGTTGACACACTTGGAACTGTTGTCCAGGGAGTGGTCAGCTATAACGCGCAGGTTGCTCTGGATATTCCGAACCCCGATGTTAAGCCCGGGATGAGCGATACGGTTTCAATCATTACGGGAGTCAAACAAGATGTTTTGCTTGTTCCAAATGAAGCCGTTAAATCTCAGGGTAGCAACCAATATGTTCAGGTACTGGAATTGCCGCAGGGTGAAACGCTTAGCGCGCAAGGAGTAACTTCGGCGGTGGCGCCGGCAAATCAACCCGTACAGACTGGAATATCCAATGATACAATGACTGAAATCACAAGCGGCCTTGCGGAAGGACAGTACGTGGTTACCCGCATAATAACAGCTGCCGCAACAACGGCCGCGCAAACTCCGTCTGCCGGCGGAGCAGGAATCAGGATTCCAGGCATAACAGGAGGAGGCAGAGGAGGATAATAAATCAACGAAAATCGAAATTGAACGAAAGTACGAAAAAAATTATTTCAACATGTCAATCCTTTTCGTTATTTTGTAACAAATTCGTTTTTTCGTTGATAAAATATATGATAGAGTGCCAAGATATTGTAAAAATTTATAAGAACGGCGATGTGGAAACTTTGGTTTTAAAGGGAGTTTCGTTCACTATCAATAGCGGGGAGTTTGTCGCGATAATGGGGCCTTCGGGTTCCGGGAAATCAACACTGATGCATATTCTCGGAGCGCTTGATAACCCAACTTCGGGAACTTACGAACTGGATGGTCATGATGTATCAAAACTTTCCGATGATGAGCTGGCGGAAATACGCAGAAACAAAATCGGTTTTGTATTTCAGTCATTTAATCTCCTTTCACGCGCTACGGTTTTAAGGAACGTTATGTTGCCTCTTATTTATGCCGGAGTTTCAAAAGAAAAAAGAAAATTCCAGGCTATGGAAGCGCTTGCCGCGGCCGGCCTTCCGGAAGACCGCTGGGAGCATCTTTCCAATCAGCTTTCAGGAGGACAAATGCAGCGCGTGGCCATTGCCAGGGCCTTGGTGAACAATCCTGCGCTTATTTTGGCGGATGAACCAACGGGAAATCTTGATACAAAAACAGGTGAAATTGTTTTGGGCACTTTTCAGGAACTTAACAGCAAGCATAATCACACGATCGTATTGATTACCCATGAGCCGTATGTTGCGGAGCATGCCGACAGGATCATCCATATTCAAGACGGGCTTATTTTGGAAGATAAGAAAAACGGCAATAAGAGGATGGCGCGCCATCATCATTTAACATAATTCAAGAATTAGAATTTCTGTCATTCTGAGCTTGCGAAGAATCTCGTTGTATAGCAAAAATATCTTTCACTGCATTCAGAATGGCAAGTAAAACTTTATAATTATCATGATTATTTCAGATTTAGTCGAAGAAACATATTTTTCACTGACTGCCAATAAGGTTAGGACGGGTTTGACTATGCTGGGCATTATAATCGGCATTGGGTCTGTTATTGCCATGGTTTCAATCGGACAAGGCGCCCAGGGTTCAATTACCTCGAGCATTAATTCCATCGGTTCCAATCTTATTATTGTAACTCCCGGTTTTGCGCGTACTGCGGGATCGGCCGTAAGCGCGGGGCGCGGCTCGGCGCAAACCTTAAGGCAGGAAGACGCTGACGCGATAATCCAGCAGGTTACGCTTGCGAAAGCAGTGGCGCCTGAAATCAGCCACAGATATCAGGTTACGGCAATCGGCACCAACACGAATACTTCTGTTGTCGGCACGGTGTCCGCTTATCCGGAAGTAAGAAATGTCCAAATCGATATCGGGTCGTTCATCTCCGATCAGAATGTGCGTGATTTTTCAAAAGTCGCGGTTTTGGGCCCTACAACCAGGGATGATTTATTCGGAGCGGGAACCGATCCTACCGGCAAAACAATCCGTATCAGCAACGTGGATTTTAAAATTATCGGGGTCACATTGGCGAAAGGAGGTACGGGATTTGGAAGCCAGGACGATATGATTTTTGTCCCCATTTCGACGGCGCAGCGTTATTTGGAGGGTGATACTTATGTGACTCAAATTAGCGTGGAAGCGCAGGACGCGCAATCAATGGCTGCCGTGCAGCAGCAAATTAACGCTTTATTGCTGAAGCAGCACAAGATCAGCGATCCTACTCAGGCGGATTTTCAAGTTTTAAACCAG
>DAHWFZ010000007.1 GCA_027336345.1 Candidatus Wolfebacteria bacterium | reverse complement strand
TCTAATTGAGGCTCTTGAAGAAAGTGATGACGTGCAGGATGTGATAACTAACGTTAAATAATCAACGCGATTCAAAATATGCGAATACATCCGAATGCCGCGAATAAGTATTTGAGGCATTTGAATAAATTTGTAATTTAGAATCGGGTATGAGCGTATGCGCATATTAGGGATAGATCCGGGCAGCGCCAGAATGGGTTACGGAGTTATTGAGGCCAGCGGGTCAAGTTTAAAACTTTTAGACAGCGGACTTTTGAAAATTGAATCTTCGGGTAAAGAAGAGCGCCTTTTGGAACTTGCCGGCTCCTTTGAAAAAATTCTTGAAAAGGAAAAACCGGATTTGGTTTCAATTGAAAAATTGTATTTTGTAAAAAATATAAAAACCGGAATGGATGTTGCGCAGTCCAGGGGAATTATTATTTTTTTGGCTAAGAAGCAAAAAGTTCCGATCGTTGAATACAGTCCGTCGGAAATTAAGATGAACATTACGGGGAGCGGCAACGCGGATAAAAAAGCCGTGGCAAAGATGGTAAAGATGATTTTAAAAATTGGAGATGACGATATAAAGGGACCGGACGATGTTTTTGATGCGGTGGCAATTGCCATAACAGCGGCAAACCACAATAGGCTAAGGGAAAAAGGCTAATACAATAAGGGAAAGGCATTCACTATTCTACGTTGCGATCGCAACGTAGGATAGTGAATTTCTACTTGTTGACAGAAATCGGGATATTGATATACTTATAAACAGTAATCCGCTTGTCAGCGGATTTTATTATAAAATCACAAATTTTCACGAATTTATTTACGAATTTTCACAAATTATAGATCACGAAAAAATAGTTTTAAAATTTCGTGATTCGGTAACATTTGCTATAATATCCGTATATATTCGTTTATATCATGCTGGACTTAAAATCATTAAACTGGGCCATAAAACAAATTGCCGAAGAAAAAGGACTTGAAGAAGGCC
Source organism: Candidatus Wolfebacteria bacterium (assembly GCA_027336345.1). Taxonomy (GTDB): domain Bacteria; phylum Patescibacteriota; class Minisyncoccia; order UBA6257; family UBA9933; genus DAHWFZ01. The sequence continues at coordinate 564 of DAHWFZ010000007.1, read as the reverse complement.
AGATTTTGGAGGGCGTGGAATCGGCAATCGCGGCTGCATATAAAAAAGAATACGGCAAGAAAGGCGAAATTATCCATATGAAGCTTGATTCAAAAACAGGCGGATTTAAGTTTTGGAAAACAAAAACCGTTGTTGACGAATCAACCGTGAGAATAATTGAAGAGGGAGAAGAGGAGGAAGCGAAGAGCGAAGAGGGAAAAGTAAGAGGCGAAATGAATAGGGAGATTGAAGAGGATGGAGAGGAAAAACTTCCGCGCTACAATCCGGAAAGGCATATTTTAATTGCCGAGGCAAAAGAAATTAAGCCGGATGCGCAACTTGGGGATGAACTTATTTTTGAGTTGGAGGAGCATCAGGATTTCGGCAGAATTGCGGCTCAAACCGCGAAGCAGGTTATTTTGCAAAAAATCCGCGAAGCGGAAAGGGATTCGGTTAAAAAAGAATTTGTAAATAAAGAAGGGGAAATCATCAGCGGAATCGTGCAAAGGATTGAAAGAGGAAACGTGTTTGTTGATTTGGGAAGGGCAATGGGCGTTGTTTTTTACAATGAAACCATCCCGCGCG
>DAHWFZ010000024.1 GCA_027336345.1 Candidatus Wolfebacteria bacterium | reverse complement strand
CTATGATGCCGCGATTGTCGCCAGCGGATCGGTTGAGCGACTAGGAGACATTCGCCCAGGTGCAAGCCAGCCCGTTGCCGTTCGCGTTGGTCCAGGCTCGCCAGTCGATTACTATCAAACTGATCGCATCGTCGGGCAACTGTATCCGAACGGACAGCACGATACGCGGTACGCTATCTTATCCGCGGCACTCAACCCGCGTCAGAACTACGCCAGCGGTGTCGACCTCGGAACCGTAAGTCTCATTGGCTGGCTGAATAGCCCGGTCAATCCGGTGAAGAATCCAGAGACCGGAGAGATCGCGCAGCACAATACCCTATTTATCACGACGATTCCGATAGACCTTCCCGCGAAGTCCGAGACGATTCCTAGTCAATTGCTTATGCGCGAGCAGTTGACCCCGAGCTATGGCTCCCGGCTTGACGCCAATCGGCTAACGGTCAATTCAGGCGAAAGCGTCGCCTTTCAGTTTATGGTACCGGTGAATCCCACGCAGCTTAACCTGCACTCGCTCACCCTCGCCACGAGCACCGAAACCCCCATTACGGGTACGCTTAGCATCTTCAACTGGCGTCAGCAAGCCTGGGATACCGTGCCGTTCGCGGTTGGGAATCTGAGCATTCCGAATGCCGATCGTTTCTTATCGCCAACTGGTGCTATTCGGGTACGCTTCCAATACAAGGCGCCCACGGCGGGCCCGACAATCGCTACCTTTACCCGCTTTCAGCTTTTCGTGACTGGTTCGGGACGATGAGCGATCTGCCTAAAACCAGCTCAACGATCCTGTTTTTAGTAATCCTTAACAGATGGTCGTCGGGAATATCCGGCCGGCAGAAAATATATATATCTGATCGCCTTTCCTGAATTGTTATCTCGTTTTCGCTTAGGACTAAATACGCGCTTTTGGGCTTTGAAGACTTTATCCCAACTCCGATTTTGGGGTTTCTGTGCTGTCCATTTTCAACAACAGCAATAATATCCTGGGGGACGATGTCGTCATGTATTTCAAAGTCAAGTTCGACAACAACGCCGAATTCTTTTTCAAAGAATTTTTTAACGGCAACTTCGGCAAGCTGGCCTTTAACCCAATTTGTGATTTTCTGGCCGAACTCCCTTTGGCGGGCTGTGCCCCAATCTGCAAGGACATAGCCCCTGAAATGCTGGGCAAGCGCAAAATCGAGGCATAAAGAGTAATCATCTATATCAAGCTCTATAGTGCGCCATTCAAAGCTATTGCGCCAATCCTGCAATACAGTTTTATCGAAATAGTATCTTCCTCGATTGTTTTGTCTTGGGAGACAATTGAATTCACCGGCTGATTGAAAAAAATTATTAAATATTTTTGGATCTAAGCCCAAAAACTCAATTGCTTCTGCTCTTGTTAAAATTTCGGCTTGCATACAATCTCCTTTTAGTTTTTTATCCCTACTGTTGATTCTTATCTTACAAGACCCAGCAATAAAAGGACTATACGAGAAAATACAGCTAATCCCAACCCGCCAAATATGCGGTACAGTATACCGATAAAATCATTTTTATATTTAATATTGATATTAATTAATAATCCAGGACTTCCTTGTGTTTGGCGGGTTTCTAAAAGTTGCTGTCTCCATCTATTCTCTTCACATTCCTGTTCTACTCTTTTAATTCTTTTTGAAAGATTTTTATATCTTTGCATAAATACCATACCAATATAAAGAGCAATAACATAAAGGAAAAACCAATAGTAATACTCAAAAATGTGAAAATCACGCGGGTCAGGATTGGGCGGCAGTTTTCTCCAAAAAAAAGAAAGAAAAGCTGTTTTCTTATATAGATATAATATAAAATTAAGAGGGATTTTGTTCAACTCTCTAAATGGGGAAGAAGAATTTAATCTAAAATAAAAATACCAAGAAAAATATTTCAACCCTCCGAAAACGATTGAAGGTAATAGCAATAATCGTAGTGCCCAGGAAATTATCCAGTAAGATTTTGAGCGAAATTTTGCCTGTTTTATGGTTATAGATTTCATTTAATTCTCAGATTTTTTATGCTCAAGTTGTTTTACTTTATTTTCTAACTCCCTTATTTTTATAAACCCATCAGTTAATTCTTTTAATTTTTCTCTGTCTTCATTGTTTGTAGGATTAACAAAATCAACTCCTCCGCCATTTTCAATAAAATTCAATATATTTTGAGTCGCTTTTTTTAAAGCAGTAATTTTTTCTCCATCATTATTTTTATTTGAAATTTTTAACCTTTCTGACTCATCATTAGTAATTTTTTCGATTCCGTTATCTTTACTTTTTTCATATGTATCTTCAAATTCTTTGATTATAGG
>DAHWFZ010000022.1 GCA_027336345.1 Candidatus Wolfebacteria bacterium | reverse complement strand
AAAATATCGCCGCCATCTTATAGTTTTAATTTTTCAAATATATATGCCAGCTCGGAAACAGCAATGAAAGCGCCGATTATTGATCCAGCAGCATGGAGTGCGGTTATGGATAGTTTTAATAATTTTAGTTCAACCTATTCGGATCCTAAAGACGCGGCTGCGCATTTAATCGGCAGAAGCTGTAACGCTCTTGGAGCTCTTTGCACTGACCACCCATTGGCAACCTTGGATGGGCCTGCTACTGCCAGTTGCCAGGCTAATTCAACTGTTCCAGCGCTCTCATCAGACCCGTACAGTATTTTAATAGCTCAAGCAGACGGCGGACCCATAATGGTATGTTCCAGCGGTTGCGATCATAGCCATGGCTGCAGCTCACAGTCCATATCAGTCTATCCGTCGATATTGAATGCTATTGCGGCTATTTCTTCCAACCTGGACCATCTTAAAGTAACCAGCCTTACCGGAGGAAGCCATGTAAGCAATTCAAGGCACTACACGGGAGAGGCTGCGGATATTGTTCCAGATGGGACATTAGCCGGTTCAAGCAGCGAATCAAATTCATGGTTTGCTATTGTAACTATGCTTCATGATATGGGGTTTAACTCTTATTGCGAGGTAGGCTCTGATAGTTCCACTCTTTCTTATACAAGCGCGGGGTGTACGGCTGTTTTTGATAATGGCAGCCCCAAAGTAGGCGCGCACATACATTTTCAAGATTAAAGTAAAATAAATTACATATAAGCGCAAAAAGCTATGTCTACAAAAAAAATAATTATAATAAGCGGAACTGTAATCGGAATATTAGCTATCGGGGCGGGGATATTTTTCGCATGGCAAAAATCACAGCAAACTCAATCCGAATTATTGACCGCGGTAACTCCCGGTATCACGGCCGCGACACCTTCTATTACAGGCGCCGGTACGACGCCGTCCGTTAAACCGTCCACGGGTGTTATAAGCGTATTAAGTAAAAATCAGGCGCTTGATTATTGGTTAACCGTTGCAGATTCAACTTCAACATCGGCGGCTAAAACGATTTTTTATATTTCTTCCAACGGCAACATACACTCCATAAACGGAGACAAAGAGTTGCTTGTCAATAATTTTCAAGGGGGCGATATCCAGTCGGTCAGGGCGTCAAGCGACGGGAAATTTGTTTTAATAAAATCCGGCAGCCTGCCAAATCCGCGTTTTGATATTTTAGATAACGTAAAAAATGTGTGGCAGCCGACGCTGTCCGGAGTTTACGCGGCTGACTGGTCTTTAACCGGAGAAAAACTGGCTTATCTTCAAAGCAATGCTGCCAATAAAAATTTTGATTTGTATATTAAAGATTTAAGCATCGGCGGAACGGCGGCATCAACTTCCACAAAATTAACGGCCGCAAACCGATCTAAAAATAGCCCGCAAAAAATAATTTCCCTGAATCAGGCGGATTTTGATTTGAAATGGGCGCAAACCAACGATGTCTTTTTAACGCCAATGCCGTCAATGGATTATTTTTCTGAAATTTGGGATGTTAATCTTTCGGCAAAAACAGTGTCGCGTTTGACATCCGGCAACAGCTTGATTGTCAATTGGCTTAAATTCAGTAATTTGGGCTTGAAATTCACTTCCAATAACGGGAGGAATTATAGTCTCTCTTTGATTGATAACAATGATAATATCAAGGGCAGCTTTAAATTTAATACGCTTCCCGATAAATGCTTGTTTAACAGCGCAATTCAAATTTATTGCGCTATACCCAGGGATCAGAATATATTTTCCAATTTTAGTTTCCCGGATGATTATTATAAAAAGAATATATATTCCAAAGATGGCATATATGTGGTTGACCTGACCAATAATCGGATTCAGGCTTTATTTGAAAAAGGCAATCCGGTTATTGACGCCGTTGATCTTTCTCTGTTTGGAAATCAGCTTTTGTTTATAAACAGGTATGATAGCAAACTTTATAGCCTTGGGCTGTAGAACAGTCATAAAGTTTTGTAACTGTCATCCTGAGGTAATCCGAAGGATCTCAATGGGATTCCTTAGCAAGCTCAAAATGACAGAAAATTAAAAATTATTTTTTTGATTTATGAACCTATTTAAAAAAATTGGCCTCTATATGCGGTTGCCGGAAATGCGGCTTTTTTGGTATTTTTCGCCGTTTGCTTTGGCTGTTATTTTAATAGACGTTATTTACTTGCCGGCAATCTGGGTATGGGTGAGTGTTGCAATATTTTTAGTCCTGGCGATCATAATTTTAATGAGCAATATCCGCTTGGCGAAACTTAATTTGGAAATCAAATTGGAAAGAAATGAAACAAAGGGGATTATCTCAAATCTTTTTGACGGGATTATAGCCTATGACCAGAATTTTAAAATCTTGATTTTTAACAGGGCGGCCGAACAGATTTTAAATATTCCCGCAAACACGATACTTGGACAGTATTTTTCCCCCGATAAGGCCAAAGACCGGAATTTCTCCGTTTTGGGCCAGATTTTATACCCATCATTGGCTGCGGTTGTCGTGAGGCGCTCGGAACTCGGAGTTTACCCGCAGGTTTCGGATTTCACTTTTAACCAGTCAAAACTTAATTTGCGCGTTACAACCGACAGGATTATGGATCCGTCCGGCAACTTGCTCGGGTTTGTTAAAATTATCAGAAATCGCACGCGAGAACTTGAAATTTTAAGGTCAAAAAGCGAATTTATAGAAGTTGCGGCGCACCAGCTGCGCACGCCTTTGACGGCAATCAACTGGATTTTTGAGTCGCTCTCAAAGGAAAAATTGGAAGGCAGCCAGATGGAAATGGTTAATATGGGCGTTTCCACAATTGCGGGTATTTTAAAAACAGTTAACGATTTGCTTGATGTTACCCAGATTGAAGAGGGGAAGTTCGGATACAATTTCCAGAATTTGGATATTATTTCGTTTGTCGGGCAATTATTGTCATCGGAAATTATGGCTTTTGCCAAAGAATCAAAGGTCAGCCTATTTTTTAAAAAGCCGGAAGAGGAATCGATTGATATTTTCGGCGATCCGCAGAAATTATCCATTGCAATTTTGAATTTGGTTTCCAACGCCATACAATATAATATTGAAAACGGGGAAGTTACCGTTGAAGTTAAAAAACTGCAGGATAAGCCATTTGTCCAGATAAGCGTAAAAGATACCGGGGCCGGAATCTCGGAGGAGGATGTGAGCAAAATTTTCACTAAATTTTTCCGTTCCGATGAAGCTAAAAAAATTTCTCCCAACGGCAGCGGTTTGGGTTTGTATATAACCAAAAATATAATAAAACGGCACGGAGGAGATATTTGGGTGGAATCCCAATTGACGCGCGGGAGTACTTTTTATTTGACGATACCGACCGATCAGACGCTTGTCCCGCAGGTGGAAGTCGCTGAAATGGAATAAAGTATCGATGCGAATATGCAAATAATGCGAATTATACAAATTTGTATTATTAGTAAATTAGCATATTTGTATCGATACTCGCGAAGCAATGCCTGAATTACCCGAAGTGCAAACAATCGTAAATGATTTAAATAAAAAAATAATCAAGCGTAAAATAACGGGCGTCTGGTTTGACGCGCCTAAAATTATTAAAAAGCCGGCAGTAAAAGAGTTTGAAAAACAAATTAAAGGATTAAAAATTATTAAAGTTGAGCGCCGCGGGAAAAATATCCTGGTGCATTTAACTAAAAATTATAAACTAAAAGCCCAAAGCTATTTATTGCTTATCCACCAAAAAATGACCGGGCATCTTTTAGTGGGAAAATGGAAAAGGGGAAAGGGAAAATGGAATAGCTTGATAAAGGGCGTAATGGATGAAAAAGTGAATAACTACATTCATATAATTTTTTATCTGGATAACGGTTTTCAGCTGGCTCTTTCCGATCTGAGGAAGTTTGCAAAAATAATGTTTGGGCCGGAGGAAGAAATTAAAAATTTGCCCGACATTAAAGATATCGGGATTGATCCTTTTGATAAAAAATTATCGTTGAAAGTTTTTAAAGAAATAATCGGCTCTCAAAAAAGGCCGATAAAAGAAGTTTTAATGGAACAAAAATTAATTTCCGGAATTGGAAACATTTATTCCGATGAGATTTTATGGCTGGCAAAAATTCATCCCTTAAGGAGCTCAAATAATCTTAGCGACATGGAATTAAAAAGTATTTATAATTCCATGAAAGTTATTTTGAAAAAAGCCATCAAACTTCGCGGCACCTCAATCAGCGATTATCGCGATGCATCCGGAAAACCAGGTATGTACGGGAAGGAGCGGTATGTTTATCGGAAAGAGGGGGAGCTTTGTCCGCGTGGAGATGCCGTTATTGTTAGAATTAAAGTAAAAAACAACCGTTCGGCGCATTTTTGCCCTGTTTGTCAGAAAATGTAAATTTGCGCATGTCATTCCCGCGAAGGCGGGAATCCATACTTTATATTCTTTGAAATTCTATTGCTATATTTAAATATATCTACTGGTATACTATACTATACCAGTAGAAAATCTTAGCACATCACTGCTATTGTAAAATTTATATGGCGATGTAAAATAAATTTAATTACACAAATAAGGTCCGAATAATATGCGGGTATAATTGGCATATCATTGGCGATATTTGCATATAAATTAGCGTATTATTATGATTACTCAGAAAGAATTAAGGCGAACAATTTTAGAAGATTTAGGAATCGGGCATTTACCTCTTGATACGCAGGATAAAATTTTGGAAAAGCTTGGTGAAAATATCATCAAGCGCATTACGCTTGTTGTATTGGAAAATTTGCCGGAAGACGCGCAACCGGAATTTGATGTGGTTAGTGCTAGCGGTGATGAAGCAAAAATGCAGGAATTTTTAAAGTCAAAAATTCCGAATGTTGAAGAATTAATCCAAAAAGCCATCCAGGGTACGATTAGTGAGTTTAAGGAATTAGCCGGAATTAAATAAATATAATTTATGAGTGAACAGCCCCCAAAAAAAGTAACACCAGAAAAATCAAAGCCTGTAGAATCAGCAGCTGATTTGGCAATGGAAAAATTACAAGATAGATATCTTAATCCTGATTTATCAAAGGAATTAGTTTCAGAAATTAATATACAACAAAATCAAAGCGTTGAATTGCCGCCATTAACTACTGCAGAAGATTTGGTTTTGGAGTTGCCACAAGAAAAACCGGCGGAAATAGCGGATAAACAGAAAAAAAATATTGACAGGAGCGAGCCAAAAGAAGTTGATGCTGAGAATATGCTGACAAAGGAAGCTTTGGCTGAAGCGGGGAAAATTAAAGAAGGGCTATCGCCTGATTTTCCATTAATGGAGTCAGAAGCGGAAGAACCAAAAGAAAAAAGAAATTTAAGAGATAATATTATAATTAAAAAATTGGAGAAATTTGCTTCAGAGAACACCGCTTTTGATATACATCCTGAAATTACGCCTTATGATCTAATTCAAATAATTGAAAAATTAGAACAGGAAAAAGAATTTTATCAAACTTTTAATACGGTAGAAATTAGTAAATTAAAAAATCAATTAATAGAAGAGGAAAAAACTGCGGAATTTTTAAAAGCTGGGGACAAGCATAGTGAAAAAATTGACGCTGAAACTAAAGAAAAACAAAGTTGGATTAGGGAAAAAGCTGAAAAAGCGGCCGATTTTTACAAGAAAAGAAAAACTTGGGAAAAAATTTTGTTCTCTGTCGGGTGCGTAACTGCAGGCGCCGGCGCTGCTATGGTTGGAGGAACCGCAGGCTTGGTTATAGGCTCGGCGGCTTTTGCGGGAAAATTTGCGCAAAGAACATTGGGAGGGTTGGCGACTTTTGTCACTACCGAAGCTTTATTAAAATCCCGCTATGAAAAAGCCACGGGAGAAGAAAGGACAAAATTTGCGGCCACTCGTCACACGGTTGAAGCCGCCGCTCTTGGGATTTTAATCGGCAGTGGAGAAGCGGCAAAAGCGGTAAAAGAATTATCAGATGTGACGGGTTTTACGGATATTTTTAAAACTGCTCAAAATTATTGGTTTCCTAAAGCGGAAGAAATAAAGTTAAATCCGGAATACTCAAAGGTTTTTGAGTCGCATCCTAAAAATATCGGAGAAATGGTCGCGGGGCAAAAAGATATTTCTGTCCCGAATACTGAAGATGTAATACCGGCAACCGGGCTATCGCCGGAGCCGGCTCTTTCAGCCGGAAGTTTTGTCGAAACGGCGCATAAGGGAGATTCGGTTTGGAAATTGGCTGAGCATCAGTTGCAAAGTCACTATGGTGAAAAATTTGCTCATTTAAATGAGGCACAAAAATCGTATTTTATCGATGCTATTAAAGATAAGATAGCCGCTCATCCGGATAAATTCGGGCTGACCGATCCCGATCATATTAGAGCCGGTCAAAGCATAGATTTCAAACAAATTTTTGAAAATAAATCAGAAATTGATGGCGTGTTAAAACATACCGAAGGGTTGTCCGCAAAAGCAATAGAGCATATAACTCATAACAATAAAATTATCGGCGACTGGGCGCATAACCACGCGAATGAAAAATTAACTTCCGCAAAAGTTGATGAATTATTAGGAGGCAAAACTAATGTTAAAGTTGAGTCATTAGGCAGCCGGTATTTTATAAATGAGCCAGGCAGCGGCCGTATTATGTCTATTGAAAACGGGCGTATAACATATATTCAGGCATCGGAAATCAAACCGGATATCATTATTAATGATTGGTTAGATAAAACAGTGAAAATTGATGTTAAATCCGGGTGGTTTGGAAACGGAAATTTTTTAAAAAATCACACAATGGGAGAAGTATTAAATCAGGATTTTTTGAAATGGAAAGATGCGCCTATAACCGCTCCGTTTGCGCAGCCGGATTACGGCAGCCCTGATTGGTGGGTTATTCGGAATAAGCAGGCGATTCAAAATCAACTGGAAAAACTTTTGAGAACCATACCGGTTTCCGAAAGAACGCAATATAAAAATATGAAAATTTTTGAATTTCTTTCCCTGTATATAAAGAAAAGTTAGAATATAATCCTCATATACAAATTTAAAATAATATAATAATATACGGATAAATATCCGTATATTTTATTAATTAGTAATCGCAAATAATGCGAAGTTGAAAAAATATACGATTTGATTGATATATTATTGAACACTTTATTATGAAAAAACCGGATTTATTTTTGGAGGAATCAATTCTTGATGACCTTTCCAAGAGCTTCAATTCTCTGGAAATGCCGCTTTCCCTGCGGGCTTTTAATTTGGTCACTTTTTTTGTTTTTATTGTCGGCGCGATTATATTTGCAAGAATTTTTATTTTAAACGTAGGCAGCGGGGATTTTTATAAAAATCGGGCGCTGGCGAATATGAGCGATGTGACATTCGTGCCGGCGGAACGAGGCCTCTTTTTTGACCGTTTTGGAAAGCCGATAGTCAGTAATATATCAAGTTTTCGGGCCGTTTTAAAAATTTCAAATTTTTTGAAGAAAAGCGATGATGATAAAAAAAATGAAATGGAACAAATCGCCGGTATTGTAAATTTACAGCCTGACCAAATAAATGGATGGATAAAAAATGTTGATTTGGAAAAACAAAATATGATTGTCTTATCAAGGGATTTGAGCATAGAACAAGTCGCTAAATTAAAAAATTTAAATTTTGATGATATTGATATTGAACAAGATTTTTCGCGCCAGTATGACAATAGCGGCGTATTCAGCCATGTGCTTGGTTATGTCGGCACCGCATCCGCAAACGACTTAAAATCAAACGACAATTTACTAATTAACGATCTGGTTGGAAAGGCAGGGTTGGAACTTTTTTACGATAAGCAGCTTCGCGGCAAGAACGGAGAAGTTATTGATTATAAAAACGCGAAAAATGAAAGTTTTGACCAAAAAATTTCAGTGCCCGAGACAAAAGGTGATAATTTATATTTGACAATTGACGCCGATCTTCAAACCTATTTTTACAAAAGATTGAAGGCCCAGCTGGCCAGCCTTGGCAGAATCGGCGGAGCAGGAATAATAATGGATCCGCAAACCGGAGAGATTTTATCTTTAATCAGTTTGCCGAGTTTTGACAACAATAAAATAAGCTCAAGCATGCTTATTGACCCAAGCCGGCCACTTTTTAACAGGGCAGTCAGCGGGTTATACAGTCCCGGTTCCACAATCAAACCACTTGTTGCCGTTGCCGCCCTTAAGGAGCAGGTTATTGATCCGTTAAAACAAATATTTTCTCCCGGATATTTGGATATTCCGAACCCTTACAATCCCGACAAACCTTCGCGATTTTTGGACTGGAAACCCCAGGGTTGGATAAATATGTATTCCGCCATTGCAAGATCAAGCGACGTTTATTTTTATATTTTGGGTGGAGGTTTCCCGTCCCAGTTTTCCCATAGCGGGATTTGGAATGGCAGTGAAAATATAAACGGGCTGGGCATACAAAAATTAAGATCGTACTGGCAGAAATTCGGGTTGGATCAAAAAACAGGCATTGATATCCCCGGCGAAAAAACCGGATTTTTGCCCGATGTGGAAGAAAAAGAAAAACGAAGCGGAACTCCATGGAGGCTGGGCGATACATATAATGTAAGCATCGGGCAGGGAGATTTGATAATAACTCCCATTGAACTTATAAATTACATATCCTCGCTTGCCGCCGGAGGGAAAACCTATCAGCCGTTTTTTGTAAAGAAAGTTGAAGATGAAAACGGCGCCGTAGTGAATGAAACTTCTCCGAAAGTCATTATTGATAATTCCAATCTCGCTGATTTTATCAAAGAAGCGGAAAAAGGAATGATTGATACTTCCAAAAAAACCTACGGGACGGCGTATATGCTGAATGATTTGCCTTTCACAGTGGCGTCAAAAACAGGCAGCGCGCAGGTTGAACAAAATACGAAAGAAAATGCTTTTTATGTCGGTTACGGACCGCTGGAAAAATTCAATTATCCGTCCAAGCCTGATTCGAGCCAATATGAATCCGCTCCAAAGCAAATTGCGGTTATGGTTTTGATTGAGAACTCCTTGGAGGGGAGTTTGAACGCCGTCCCCGTAGCCAGAGATGTGTTTCAATGGTATTATAATAATAGAATAATAAAACAGCCGTAATAGCAGTTGTAATTATTATAAGTATGGATCTCAATAACTCTGAATTCAGAAAGGATCTTGTTTCGGGTGATTGGGTTTTGATTTCTCCCAAAAGGTTTAACCGGCCCGATCAATTTAAAGAAAAAGTAAAAAGAAAAATTGCTCCGAAAGCCGGGTGTCCTTTTGACAATCCGCAAAAAACCGGCAATAATCAGCCTTTCATTGTTTATCCTGATTTAAAAAACTGGGAGATTCAGGTTGTTCAGAATAAATTTCCGGCCGTGGTTCATAAAGAAAATATTTGCGCGTCGGAATTCAAACGCGGACCGTTTCCGGTTGTTGATGGCGTCGGCCATCACGATATTGTGATCACAAAAGACCATTATAAAAATTTCGCTCATTTGAGCAAAAAAGAAGCGCTCCAAGTTTTTAAAGTTTTTAAGGAAAGATATGAAGTGCTTTCCGCCGATAAGTGTTTGCAGTATATTTTTATTTTCCACAACTGGGGTCCGAAGGGAGGAGCTTCGATTTTTCATCCGCATTATCAGATTATTTCACTGCCGATTATTCCGCCTGA
>DAHWFZ010000021.1 GCA_027336345.1 Candidatus Wolfebacteria bacterium | reverse complement strand
AAAATATTATAAAGTTTTACTCAATAAATCAATCCATACTATGAATTTTTCCTTTAATTGCCTGTTGCCGCACGTAACCATACAAACTCCGTGGGATAGTTTTTTTGTAGGGTGCTTTCCTTTGATAAACTGGGTTTTATAAAACTGTGATTTTTCGATGCCGGTGATTTTTGCCCAAAATTTTATGCATTCATTTTCCGACAAGTCAGGATATAAAATCAAAGCGATCTTAATGCTTTTTTTTGAAATATTTAATGATTTTGTCAAAAACTTTATATATAGTCTTATCATTCTCGGGTCGGTGTTTGACAGTCTAACCGGATTTCCGGATTTACTGTCTCCCTCGCCCCAATAAAGCATCAGTCCGGTGATGAAGAGGGGATTTTTAAACAAGGATTTGAAATCTATTTTTGCTTCCTGCCGAGCGGCTTCACGCCATTTTTCCCACCGGATATTATTTGTCTTAATTAAATTTTTTATTCTTTGCCTGGAATTCTCTGAATTTTGCTTTGTCAAAATTACTTTAACTTTTTTTGACATGGGATCATTTTTAAACCAGGCTGCCAGAGTGCTTTTTGATACGCCTAAAATTTGCCTTATTTCATTGTAGCTTTTGTTTTGCTTGCGCAATTCGATGGCTTTATTTTTGTCTTTTCTCATAATAAGTAAACCACTATAATATCCTATATAATTATATCACATAAGTTCGGATTTATATTGTGGATAATTGAAATATAAAAATATGTAATATATCCTTGATTTTTATGCCGTAAAATTTTATTATTTGATTCATATTATGCGTCCGTAGCTCAGTCTGGTAGAGCAGCTCCCTTTTAAGGAGATGGTCGAAGGTCCGAATCCTTCCGGACGCACAAATTTTGTCTGAATCCATATTCCGGACGAAGATACAAAATTTAGTGCCCCGCCGATGGCGGCGGCTAAAAGTCATCGCCTGCGGCGAGACGATAGATTTTAAACAACTTATTGTTGATAAAATCTGCGCATCCCTAGCTCAACTGGCAGAGCAGATCCCTCTTAAGGATAAGGTTCTGGGTCCGACTCCCAGGGGATGCACATTTGTATTTGATATTTTAAAACACTCGAAATTTTCGAGTGTTTTAAAATTTTGTGTCCCCGGCAAGACTCGAACTCGCAACCTTCTGGTTCGAAGCCAGACGCTCTATCCAGTTGAGCTACGGGGACAAAACTACAGTTTTAGCTTATAATTTATTTGATAATAATTCAATTTATGGCTATGTCTAAATTAGAAATTCCAAAAGAAGTCGCGGATATTTGCAAAAAGCTTGAAGAAGCGGATTTTGAGGCGTATCTGGTCGGCGGGTGTGTGAGGGATATTTTATTGAATAGGGAACCCAAAGACTGGGATATTACGACAAATGCCAAGCCCGAGCAGGTGCAAAAAATTTTTCCCGACAGCGCTTACGAAAATAAATTCGGCACGGTTGCGGTAAAAACCAGAAGCGAGAATGAAAAACTGAAAATCATTGAAATAACAACTTTCAGGATTGAAGGAAAATATACCGACAAACGCCATCCGGATGAAGTAAAATTCGCAAAAACAGTTGAAGAAGATTTAAGCAGGCGCGACTTTACGATAAACGCGATAGCCGTAAGGGTGAATGGTAAAAGTAAAATGGAAAAAGGAAAAACGGAAACTAAATCCATTATCCATTATCCATTATCCATTGAATTGACGGATCCTTTTGATGGGCAAGAAGATACAAAAAATAAAATAATCAAAACAGTTGGAAAGTCAAGCGATCGTTTTAATGAAGACGCATTAAGGATGATGCGCGCGGTCAGATTTGCCGCGGAATTGGGGTTTGACATTGACAAAAAAACCGAAGATGCGATTACAAAAGAAGCGGGGTTGATTGAGATGATTGCCAAAGAAAGAATCCGGGATGAATTCACAAAACTGGTAATGGCTCCCGGCGCGATGAAGGGGATTGAAAAGCTGGAAGAGCTCGGACTTTTAAAACTCATTATGCCGGAACTCAGGGAAGGCATCGGGGTTACGCAGGATAAACACCATATTTATACCGTATGGGAACATAACTTGCGCGCTCTGGATTATACGGTAAAGAAAAATTATTCATTGGAAGTCCGGCTGGCGGCATTGTTCCACGATCTTGGAAAGCCGAAAACAAAAGCCGGCAAGAGCCCGAATTCAACATTTTACAATCATGAAATGGTCAGCGCGAAAATGGCGGCAAAAATTTTGGACAGGCTGCATTTTTCCAACAGCATAGTTGAAAAAGTGATTCACCTGGTCCGTTACCATATGTTCTATTATAATGTGGGCGAAGTGACTGAAGCCGGAGTGCGCAGGTTCTTGGCGCGCGTCGGCCCGGAAAATATCGATGATTTTATAAAAATCCGCGAAGCGGATCGCATCGGTTCCGGAGTGCCAAAAGCGGTTCCTTACAAATTGCGTCATTTGCTTTTTATGATTGATAAAGTGAAGCGCGATCCGATTTCTCCGAAGATGCTTAAAATCAACGGCAATGAGCTGATGGAATTCTTGAAAATAAATCCCAGTCCGCGAGTCGGATGGATTTTGGCGGCGCTTCTTGAAGAAGTGATTGAAGATCCGAAAAGGAATGAAAAAGAATATCTTGAAAATAAAACCAAAGAATTAAACGGGCTTTCCGAAAAAGAATTGCAAAGATTATTTGAAAAGGCGCGCGAAAGTAAAACAGAATTTGAGGGTGAGATTGAAAAAGAAATAAAAAGAAAATATTATATTAAATAATGTCGCCGCATATTTTAAAAGGATTTAAAAATTGCGGGATGCTCAATTTTATAATTTCTCCGCTAATAAGCGGATAAAATAAAATTGGCAAATTTGAAGCTGCGGCTGAAGAAAAAATTAAAATGAAGCATTATGTGAAGTAATAGTATTGATGCCAATATACGAATGAATGCGAATTATACGAATAATATTTATTATACATTTGTATAATTAGTAAATTAGCATATTCGTATCGATACAGCGAAGCAATATTATGAAAGATTTAATTGATTTTAAAAATGAAAAAATCTGGAGGGTTCTGACAAATATCTGGACAGTGGTTTTTATGGTATTTTTGATAGCTGATTTTTTTGCGAAAAATAAATACGAATATCTGACGGCTCCGTTTAGCGTTATTTATATTGCAATCTTGGGACTTTATGTCGGAACAAAGGAATTTGACCGCTGGTATGAAATGCACGATGGCCGCCATCCCGGAGAAATTTTCGTCATAGCGTGGACAATTGTGATTATGTCGCTGCTTGGCTTATCCGTATTTTTAAACCGCGGCGGATATTCGGTTTCTTCGGAAGCCATTGCGGATTACATAATGGTGCTTTCTGTTTTTGCTTTGACGCAGAAGTCAAAAACATTGCATGATCAAAAGCGCAAAAAGAAAAAATCATAGAGCTTGCGATTGATTTTTAGCGCCCAATGAATATACTTTAAAAGTGCGTTATCGGGCTGTCGTATAGTGGTAGTATACACGCTCGCCCCGCAACTCTTTTTAACGGGATATCGTATAGTGGTAGTATACACGTTTCGGGTGCGTGAGGCTTGGGTTCGATTCCCAATATCCCGACAC
>DAHWFZ010000001.1 GCA_027336345.1 Candidatus Wolfebacteria bacterium | reverse complement strand
GCGCCTTCGGGAACGTTTTGGATTCCGAGTTGCGGGTTTATGCCATTTCCATCGCAAGTATATCTGGAAGGAATGGGACCATTATATTGAAAAGCCGTGCTGGTGATAATCATATTTATTTTTTGAGGCGATGTTTTTTGCGACAAAATGAAATAGCCGATGCTTCCCGTTAAACCTATTATAGCCAATGAGATTATAAATTTACTTATGTTATTTATTTTCATTCCGCTGATGATATTATACGCGCAATCCGCAAATCTTCATATGAAAATTTTCCTCCAAATTTTTCAAATATCGGGGTAAGTTTTGCGGATCCGGATTCCTTAAATGCCGATTTTATTTCCGGCAATGATTCCAATAATTTTTCCGGCGCTAATTTCCGGAATTCGCGGCCGCTTATCTTTTTTTGCATGAAAAGCTCCTCCAGATGGGAAAATATCGTCCCCCTGGACAATTCCCTGATATCGGCGATTTCTTCCGGGCTGTTTCCCTGCTTCCAGAGCGCCCAGGTTTTATCATATGTGCTTTCCTTGTCCGCGCCGTTTGATTTTAGCCGCGCATTCTTTTTCTTCGCGGGTTTTTCTCCGTTAATTTTCCCGTTACAGCGGATAATAAATTTTTTCTCCATTTCCGCCAAATCCGCCGGAGAAGTTTTTGAAAAATTTTTCAGCGCCGCAAACGACTGTCTTTTAAAATCAGCATCGATTTTTAAAACTTCCGGATGGACTTCCAGCGATTTTTGATTATATCCGATCAAATTCAAGCCGCCTAAAGTTTTTACGCGCGATAATGCCACATAGCCTTGCCCGTACTCAAATGCTTCCGACAAGTCTATCGTGGCGGAATCCAATGTAATCCCCTGGCTCTTGTGGATTGTGATTGCCCAGGCTAATCTCAGCGGAATCTGAAAAATTCTCGCCAAAGTCCGGGAACCGTCAAGGATGGCCCATTCCATAATCGGAACTTCAATAATCCTGCCGGTGCTTATTTTTACCAACGGCAAGCCTTCTTCTTCTGTAAATCCCGTCACTTTTCCCAAAGTTCCGTTGGCAAATCCTTCGTCAAAATTATTTTTTGTAAACATTACCCTTGCGCCGATTTTCAATTTTAACGTTTCCGGAGAAAGGCACCCGCGCTTTAACTGTCCGACCATATCCTCGGGCCCCCGGGATTCCATCTCAAAAGATTTTTCATCGCCCGGCAAAAGATATAGTTCATTGCAGTTTACCCGGTCAACGTTTATGTTATGCGCATAAAGCCTTGTATGATTTTTTTCGGAATTTTCGGGCTTGCCGCTGACCGAGGAAAGAATTTTATGCACGTTCTCGTTAATTTTATTTTCACGGACGGACGCAAGCATTGCAAGGAATTTTTCGTCTTCCTGGCGGTATTGTTCGTGAAGATAGCAGACCGTGGGATTTGCTTTTCCCCACGCTTTTGAATGAAATGAAAATTTTGCCGGCGGCTCGCCCGTTCTGGAAATCGGCGGCAACTGAAAAAAATCTCCGACAAAAACCACCTGCAGCCCTCCCCACGGCAAATCGATGGACGTTCTGTCTTTTTTCAATCTTCCGCATACCGCTTCTACCGAATCCAGAGTTTGGGCGTCAAGCATTGAAATTTCATCAATGATTAAAATATTAACCCGATCCATCCGAGAAATAATCCGCTTCCGGCTTGCGATCGCGTCCAAATCTTCCATTGATAAATTTTTATTTATCCCGATTCCGCTCCATGAGTGGATAGTCATCCCGTTGATATGCGTGGCGGCAATGCCGGTTGAAGCCGTAATCGCCGGCTCAATGCCGCGCTCGCGCAAATAAGCCACATAACTGTTTATAGTATGGGTTTTCCCCGACCCGGGCTCTCCGGTTAAAAACACGTTCGCTCCAGTTTTTAAAATTTTCAACGCTTCTTCTTGGGTCATAATTTTACGATTTATTCTCAATTATTTCTTCAACTTTTTGTTTGGCTTCTTCCAATAATTCTTTCGCTTTTTTGCGAGCTTCGTGAGATTGACGAACCAAATCAGCTATTTTTTGTTGAATTTTGGTTGGTAAAATCGGGATTAAAATATTTTTAATTGCTTTATAACTAATATTTGTTTGCACACCACCAGTACCTATTTGTTCTAATTGGAATAAGCCAATAATAGAATTCAGCAAAAATACAAGATAATTTTTATCAATTTCTTTTGGCGTAATTCTTAAAATAC
>DAHWFZ010000126.1 GCA_027336345.1 Candidatus Wolfebacteria bacterium | reverse complement strand
GGAAATAAAAGTCGCTATAAAACATAAAAATTTAACAATGTCCACAACTTATCAACCCAAGAAAAGAAAAAGAGCTCGAACCCACGGATTTTTGAAGAGAAAAAGCACCACGGGAGGCAGAGCAACTGTCCAAAGAAGAAGAGCAAAGGGCAGGAAAAAACTGACGGTGTAATAAAAAGACGTTTCTTTATACAAAGAAACGTCTTTTTTAATGTAAAATGGAAATATCAAAGTGTAAAAGGACGGTTAAAATGGTAAAATTTAAGAATTCAAAAACTTTTTGTTTTTACATTGTCATTTTGATTTTTTAACTTTCAATTATTTATTATGCTCGCAAAAAAATACAAATTACCGGTTCAGGATTTTATGGCAAAAAGGCCAAGAGTGGTTTTAAAAACAGATTTTTTTATGATTCGGCAATTGCCGAATAATTTTAATTACAGCCGGTTTGGCGTTGTAATCAGCAAAAAAGTTTCGGCAAGCGCGGTTGTGAGAAATAAAATAAAAAGAATTATTTTTGATTTTATCCAAGCAAATAATTTTCATCTTGGATTCGGCAAAGACATTTTATTATCCGCGACATTCCAGATCAAAAAAGGAGAGGATGTTGATAAAGAAGCGATTGAAAATAATTTAAAGAAAATTTTAAAATAAGTATTTTGTCATCCTGGGCTTGTTTCAGAATATTGTTTTCTGTCATTGAGAGGAGCCTGCGAAGTAGCAAGTCCTTATTTGACAACCTTTTAGCATCTAAACTATAGATTCCGGATTTAATCCGGAACAACACTCCCGCGCAGCTTGTTTTAAAAAGTGAAAATTTTTTAGAAACTCAAAGTAAGCGATAATTTACTTCTTTTACGCCTTCAACGTCTTTAATTTTAAAAATTAATTTTTCTATTTTTTCTTTGTCGGTGATATCGCAAGTTATTTTTATGGTTGGGAACCCGGTTGTTTTTGGTACATTCATTTCAGAAATATTGATGTGTGAGCGCGAAACAACGGCGGCGACGTCCTTAAAAAGCCCGATTCTGTCGGAAGCCGTAATTTTGATTTCCGTTTGATGGGATTTTTTTGACAGATTTGTAAACAGTCCCGCTTCTTTGTGTATTGAAGATTTTATTTTTCTTCGCGCTCCTTCTGTTTTGACAAAATTAAGCCACGACTCCGATGGTCTTTTATTTTTTTGGACTAAAATATCAATAATATCGCCGGACTGGACTTTGTAGTCCAACGAAACAATTTTTCCGTTTACTTTGGCGCCGGTGCACTGGTCGCCTATGGACGAGTGGATTTGGTAGGCAAAATCAACTGGAGTTGAACCGGCGGGGAGATCAATAACTTCCCCTTTCGGGGTAATGCCAAAAACGCGGTCTTTAAAAAAATCGATTTTTAAGGAGTTTAAAAAATCCAAAGGGTCGGACAAATCTTTTTGCCACTCCCTCAATTGCTGGACCCACTTCAATTCTTTTTTATCGGCAAAAATTGCCTTGCTTTCTTTATAATCTTTTGTTGTTTTGGCTTGGCTGTATGCCCAGTGGGCGGCAATGCCGTTCTCAGCCTCTTCGTGCATTTGAGTAGTCCGGATTTGAAATTCGGTTACTTTATTATCAACGCAAAAAACCGTAGTGTGCAGGCTTTTGTAGCCGTTTGGTTTCGGCAAAGCAATGTAATCCTTTATTTTTCCGGGCAATGGCGGCCAAAGCTGATGAATAGTTCCAAGCGCCGCATAGCATTCCTCTACCGTATTAACAATAATGCGCATAGCCATCAAGTCGTAAATTTGCCCCACGTTCATATCATATCTGGAAAGTTTTTTATATAAACTTGAAATTCGTTTTGAGCGATAATCAATATTCACGGGTTTAATTCCGTTTTTATGCAGCGCTTGCTCTACGATCGGCTTTACATTCTTAAGGTAGCCCTCCATATTCTCATAGTAGGCTCCGACATTTTCTTTTATCCATTTATATTCTTTCGGATGGATATAAGGAAAGGCAAGATCTTCAAGTTCCCCGGAAAGATTTTGCATGCCAAGGCGATAGGCCAGGGAGGCGTAAATTTCTGAAGTTTCCAAGGCAATGCGCGCCTGTTTTTGGGGAGGCAGAGATTTAAGGGTTTTCATATTGTGCAAGCGGTCGGCGAGTTTTATGAAAATTACCCGCAGGTCTTCGCTGACTGCCAGAATCATTTTGCGCAAACTTTCGGAGCGCCGCTTGATTTTTGCGCTCTCAATTTCTTTCGCAATTTCTTTCGCGGTTTTTTCTCCGCGATATTTTAATTTACCCAGTTTTGTGACCCCGCTTACAAGAAACGCGATTTCTTCGCCAAAAAGTTTTTTGATATCTTCAAATGTATATTCCGTGTCTTCGATTGTGTCATGGAGCAGCCCGGCGCAAATTGTCGGAGTATCCATATTCCATTCAGCGAGAGTAAGGGCAGCTTTGAACGGGTGGGTAAAATACGGCTCCCCGGAACGCCTTTTTTGTTTTGCATGCGCTTTCTGCGAAAAATCAAAAGATTTTTTAAGCAAATCTTTTTCTTCCGCGGGCAATTTTCTTTTCTGCTCAATGCAGGATGTCAGTTCGTTAAATTGCGGTATTTTATAAGATTCCACCATGTTTTTAGTTTGTTGTTATAAGCAGTCAACATTTTTTGCGATCGCCGCGAGTGTTGACTGAGTTAATTTTTAATTTAATATTTGATTTTGGTGCCGGTTTTTAATTATTAATACTGAATTAATTGTTAAACTATGTCACCTTCTTTTGCTTTAAAAAATTTCATATATTGCAGTAAATTTAACTCATTCAAATATTTTACGAATTCTTCCGGGAGAGGAGACGGGCCGAACCAAACGCTTTTTTGAAGCATGCCAAATCCAAGAGCCGTTAATTCAATTCTGAGATAATTTCTTTTTTTCTTGTGCAATTCGGGAATATCAAAAACAACAATCAGATCTTTCACGGCATTTATATTTTTTGTTGTGAAATGTTTTGGTTTTTTATTATTATTTTTAATATATTCAACTCCTTTTTTTGTAATTTTCCATAAGGTTTTATCGTTCCCAACTAGCCCGCGCGATTTAAGCCGAGAAAGAGTGGTTTTTAGAGTTCTTTCTTTTATTTCTACCATACTTCCAACGCCAGTAGAATATTTCGGGCGTGTCCCATTTTCTATAAGTTTTCTGTAGCTAAACGAATTTCCGGATAATAAAACATTTAATATCTTGTCGGGTAGGTTCATAAAATAATAGTAAACATTTTTAACGATCGCAACAAGTGTTGACCGGGGAAAGAAAGATTGTTTTAGAAAAAGAGAGGGGGGAAAAGGGTGAAAAAAGAAAAAAGTACGGAAGAGCGCATAACGGAACGATATGGAGCCAGAAATAAAAAAGCGCCTGCGCTTTTTTATTAACCTCAGCAAATAAAGAGTTATTTAATCAAGGTTAAAAATTCTTTTTCAGTAAGGATTTTGATATTCAATTTTTTGGCTCTGTCATATTTGGATCCGGGGTTTGCCCCAACCACAACATAGTCGGTTTGTTTTGAAACAGATTCGGAAATATCTCCGCCGAGTTCCCGGACCATTTGTTTTGCGTCGTTGCGCGAGATGGTTTCCAGCTCTCCGGTGAAAACGAATGTTTTAGCTTTTAGCTTTTGGCTTTTAGCTGTTGGCTTAATGTATTCAATTTCAATCCCGGATTTTTCAAGGCTTTGCAAAAATTTTATATTTTTATTGTTATGGAACCAGTTATAAATGCTTTGGCTGACTTGAGGGCCGATGTCGGGAATTTTTTGCAAGTCATCCAGGGACAGATTCCCGTATATTTTTATCAAAAATTCAATGGTGCTTGCCGGGAATTTTTTCGCAAGCAGATAAGCCGTTTCTTCTCCGACATGGAGAATGCCCAGCGAATAAATAAATTTGGCCAAAGTAATTTTTTTGTGAGCGGTAATTTCCCTGATCAAATTTTGAGCGGATTTTTCTCCAAACCGTTCAAGCGCTTTGATGTCGCCCTCGGTGAGTTCAAAAATATCCGCCGCGTCGGCGATAAGGCCTTCGTCAATAAAGCGATCAATAATTTTCGGCCCCATGCCTTCAATATCAAAAGCGGATTTGGAAACAAAGTGCCGCAATGATTCGCGGTTTCTTGCTCCGCAATTTGGGTTTGAGCAGCGGTATGCCACGC
Organism: Candidatus Wolfebacteria bacterium; assembly: GCA_027336345.1. Taxonomy (GTDB): domain Bacteria; phylum Patescibacteriota; class Minisyncoccia; order UBA6257; family UBA9933; genus DAHWFZ01. The sequence continues at coordinate 1,319 of DAHWFZ010000126.1, read as the reverse complement.
CGTCCTGCACAACCTTTGATCCGTCAAACGGACAGATTTTAGGCATATGAAAATTTTTTTCTTTTCCGGTGCGGAATTCTTTCAAGACGCCTGTGATTTGGGGTATGACATCTCCGGCGCGGCTGACAATAACCGTATCGCCGATTTTTAATCCCAGCCTTTCAATCTGGTCGTAGTTATGGAGGGTGGCGTGGGTGATTGTGATTCCGCTGACATTGACCGGCTTCATTATGGCAACAGGAGTAAGCGTGCCGGTGCGGCCGATTTGGATTTTAATGTCCTCAACAATTGTGGTTGCTTCGCGCGGGGAAAATTTGTAGGCTATGGCTCCGCGGGGAGCTTTGCCAACGACTCCCAGAGTTTCAAAAGTTTTATTATCGTTGATTATGGCGACAGTGCCGTCAATTTCATAATTTAATTTTTCGCGGTGTTCTCCCCAATAATCGCGGAATTTGAAAATATCTTCCAAAGAATTTCCCGGCTTATTGTTTGGGTTTGTTTTGAATCCGAATGCTTGAAGAAGCAGATGCTCTTCTATGTGGTGAGTTTGTTTCAGATCGGTGACAATAGCGTATTGGAAAGAATCCAGTTTTCTGGACGCGGTAATTTTCGGATTCAGCTGGCGGACGGACCCGGCGGCCATATTGCGAGGGTTGGCAAAAGTTTTGATGCCGACCTTTTCATTTTCCTTGTTTATTCGGTCAAATTCTTTTTTGGTCATAAAAACTTCTCCGCGGACAACGAGGCGGGAAGGATTTATGATATGCGATTTCGGATTAAGGCCGAGTGATTTCAGATTTTTTTCCACTTCAGCGGGCGGCAAGATTTTCAAAGGAATAGCGTCAACAGTTTTTAAATTCTGGGTTATGTCTTCGCCGATTTGTCCGTCTCCGCGGGTGGAGCCTTGCATAAAAATCCCGTTTTCATAAACAAGCTCAATGGCAAGCCCGTCAATCTTCAGCTCATTGTAAAACAACGCGGTATTTTTTTCCGGAGTGATTTTGTGCCCGAAAAAATTATCGGCGCGTTTAAGCCAGTCCTGCATATCTTGTTCGGAAAAAGCGTCATTGAAAGAAATCATCGGCTTTTCATGGCGGACTTTTTTAAATTGTTTCAAGGGTTCTCCGCCGATTCTTTGGGTCGGGGAATCGGCAGTGATAAATTCCGGGAACTGCTGTTCCAAGTCAAAAAGTTCCATTTTTAAGGAGTCCAAAGCCGCGTCGGAAATCAGCGATTTATCCAAAACATGATACGCGTAGCGGTATTTGTTGATTTCAGTTTTCAGTTTTTCAATGCGGATTTTGGCTTGTGGTTTGTCC
>DAHWFZ010000121.1 GCA_027336345.1 Candidatus Wolfebacteria bacterium | reverse complement strand
TCTATTATGGCGGCAAGAGTCGTTGATTTTCCCTGTCCGGCCGGACCCACAACCAAAATAAATCCCTGCGATAATTTACCGAAATCATGGAGTATCGGAGGCAGATTCAATTCTTCAACCGTTTTAATGACAGCCGGGATCAAGCGCAACGCGGCGGCCATATATCCTTTCTGATGGTAAACGTTAACCCTGAATCTCGCCTTGTCTTCATACGTATAAGAAAGGTCTATTTCTTTTTCCTTTAAAAAAATTTCTTTTTGTTCCGGAGTGAGCAGGTTCAATATCAAATTTTCAGCCATCTCCTTGGTTAAAATAGACTCTTTTTGCAAAGGAATCAAAATTCCGTCAATCCTCAGAGTCGGATAACGTCCCACGGCCAAATGAAGATCTGACGCGTTTTGCTGAGCCGCCGTTAACAATAATTCATTAAGTTTTTCTTTGTAATCCAAATTTTTGGAATTTGGAATTTGGAATTTGGAATTTGGCCGGAAATTTTTATCCTCATTTTGCCATATTCCATATTCTATATTCCATATTCTGCTTTATTCTATCACATTTCCGTTGTTTCCCTCAACACTTCTTCCAACGACACCAAGCCCTGCAACGATTTTATGATTCCGTCCTGCCGCAGCGTAACCATTCCCTGCCTCTTCGCCTCGGCTAAGATGCCCGCCTCGCTGGGTTCTTTATTGATGACTTCTTCCAGCTCCGGCGTCATTTTCAGAATTTCAAACAACGCGATTCTTCCGATAAATCCCTTGCCTTTGCAGACTTCGCATCCGGGAGCGTGATAAATTTTATTCTGATTATCAAGCGCCAATGCTTTTTTTACTTCCGGAGATAATTTACCCAGCTCTTTCGCGATTATCTGCTGCATTTCCGCCGATGCATCCTGGGAAGTTTTGCAATTGCCGCACAACCGCGGCAAAAGCCTTTGCGCGGCCATTAAATTCAGCGCGGCCGGCAATAAAAACGGCTGCACTTTCATATCAATCAATCTCGGGATAACTCCGATTGAATTATTCGTGTGCAAAGTGGAAAGAACAATGTGCCCGGTAAGCGCCGCCTGTACGGCCAGCTCGGCGGTTTCATTATCGCGAATTTCACCGACCATAATGACATCGGGATCTTGCCTTAAAATCTGCCTCAGACCGGAAGCAAAGTCATAGCCGATTTCCGGCCTTACCTGGGACTGGTTCAAGCCGTCCATATAATATTCAACCGGGTCTTCCAAGCTGACAATATTGATATCGTCTTTGTTCAGCAATTGCATAATCGCGTACAAGCTTGTTGTTTTACCCGATCCCGTCGGGCCGGTAAGCAAAATCATACCGTAAGGTTTTTCTATTCCTTCTTTGATTATGTCCAAATTTCTTCCGACCAAACCCAATTCAGCCAGACCCTTTAATCCGACGGTCGGATCAAGAACCCTGATAACGACTTTTTCTCCAACCGGAGTCGGGAAAGTCGCGACACGGTAATCGATATCCCTTCCGAAAAGCAACGTCCTGAATCTGCCGTCCTGCGGAATACGAGTTTCATCGATTTTTAAGCTCGCTAAAATTTTAACGCGGGAAACAATAAGCGAATGAAGCTCCAGCGGCAACGAAGAAACCTCCTGCAATTCTCCGTCAATTCTGAATCTTATCCTGCTGCGGTTTCTCTGCGGTTCTATATGGATGTCGGACGCCTTCAGCCAGACAGCTTCCTTCAGTGTTGAAGACACGATTTTAATAACCGGAGTTTCCTCTGTCGTTCCCTTTTTTTCTTCCAGCTGGACGTAACCGCTGGTGTCTTTGCTTGTCTGAAGATTCAAAGCTTTCACGGCTTCATCAACCAAACTTCTGTAAGGAGAATATCTCCTTAAAATGACTTCCCAAATTGACGGCGTAATTATGTAAACTCCCAAATTCTGCCTTTTTTGCTTGGCGATAAATTTTATGGCTTCCTGCGCCCTGAAGTCATCCGGATTTATCATACCGACGACAAGCAGATCATCGGACGAACTGATCGGAATAACTTTGTAATTTCTCACGGTTTCTTCCGGAAAAGATTTCAGCAAGTCGTCGCTTATGTCTTTTGAGTCGACTTTTTTATACGGGATGCCAAGAAGGCGGCTCTTCAAAGCCGCCAATTTATCTTCGTCAACCAATCTCCTTTCTTCTATCAGTTCTTCCGCGGGCCTGTGAGCCAATGCCGCTTCCTGTAAAATCTTTACTCCGGCTTCTTGTTCAAATAATCCTTCTTTAATTAATGTGTCAATTAATGTTTTATTTTCCATTGCTTACGCGAGCAATTCTAAACTGCAAATTACATTCCAATCTGCGAATCTTTATTGGAAGCATGGCCCTAACGGGGATGCTACGCAAACGAATGATATTTGAATATTTAGAATCGCGTTGCTATTGTACGAACGGATTCGCTTTCCCGATCTGATCGGCTGTCGGTATATTAAAACTCACGATAATCTTTAAATTTTTAAATGCCTGATTATTCAACGCATCGTCAAAATTGAAATGCACATTTTTAAATTTTGAAATTGTGCTTAAATTCGGGAAAAGAAATTGTTCAACGACGGCGGGCTGTGAAAAAAACAGATAAAATACCGCGATTCCGATAAAACCGACTACCAAAATTACGCTCAATATTGCGAACCAATTTGTCTGTTTTTTTTCTTCTTCAAATGTTATGGCCAACTATTTGGAATTTGGAATTTGGAATTTGGAATTTGGAACAGCTATGCCCCATATTCCATATTCTATATTCCATATTCTACGGTTACTTGGTTTGATAATACGCGTCAATGTCAATGTTAAAATTAAATACATTCGACGTTGTGCCTAATTTTTCAACCTTCACGGTGTTAATGTTAAAAATTCTGATGTTCGCGCTCATATTTTGCAAAAATGCCTTTAAAGATTCGTAGGTGCCTGTCAGCTTTGTGCTGAATCTCAAAGTGGACATGCCTTTTATCAACGGCGATATTGACGGGGTAATCGCCAATTCTTTGACGCTGAGCGACTGTAAATTCAAGCCGCTTACTCCGGCAATTCCGCTTATTTGAAAAACCGCCTCTGGAATTGACGGCTGGGTGGGCAGCATCAAAGAAACGCTCTGCTGCGCCTGGGAGAGATTGTCGTATTGAGCCAATAAAGTCTGCATCTGGCTGATAGTATTTTTATAATCGTTCAATTGGCTGTTCTTTGTGTATAACTGGCCCCTGATTTGATCTATATCCTGATAGGCGGGTTTTATCAAAGAAACATAGATTCCCAAAGTCGCCATAAACAACAGCGTGGCTATCAAAATACTTAGTGCTCTTTTTGTGGAACCTTTCATGGTTTTATTTTATTTCAAAATCAAGCGGATTGAAAAATCAACTCCGCCGGTTTTATCCTGGCTTAAATTGGCGCCGTCCAAATTAACCTCGGAAATCTGGGGAGCTTGCCTGAAAATTTCCATCTGTTGCGATAAAACGCTGTATGAAGGGGCATTGCCGTCAAACTTTAAAGTGCGCGTACTCCAATCCAGGCTCATCGTCTTAAAATAAACGTTCGTTAATGTATTTTTTTCAAGAAAATCAGTGACATCGGAACTCTTCGCGTGATCAGCCAATAAATTTTGGATATTATTCAGCTGGGAATAAAAAGCTGAAAAATTATTAACCTCATCCGCCGAAATAGCGCCGCTTAACTTATTAATTTGCTGATCAACGCTCTTTGACTGTCCGGAAAGATAAGGAGAAAGCCCGAATTGCATTCCCGCGTAAATAGCGATAGTTGTTAAAAAAATTATGCCGCTTAAAAGAAGCAAACGCCACGGCCATCCGCCCTGTTGCGCCCTGTCGCCGGACTTTAATTGTTGCTCAAGAACTGATTGAGTGTAGGCCATAATAAAAATTTAAAATCTAAATATCAAAAACATCTTAACCCTCATTCGCCTTCGGAAAATACGGAAATTTCGCGCTTTGATTTTTCAACTTTCAATTATATGAGATTTTTTATTCCCAACCCGATTGCAACCGCAAAGCTGGGTCCCAATTCCCTGGTGAGCGGCTCAATGGCGGAAGGATATTCAACCTTGCGGAAAGGGTCGCCGATTGAAACCGGAAGATTGAACTGGTTTGAAAAATAACCGTCAATGCCCAAAAGTTTCGATCCTCCTCCGGATAAAATTATCCTTTTTATCGGATTATTAAAACTTTGCTCGTACTTATTTTTTGCCCTTCTTACTTCGTCCAGTATAGCATCAAGAAAAGGCGCCATCAATGTGGATATCTCCGATCCGCTTGTGTCCAAAAGCCCTTTTTCTTTTTTGATTTTCTCGGCTCTCCTTATATTGATTCCCAGGCCGCTGGACAGCACTTGAGTCAAGTTCGTTCCTGAAAAATCGGTTTGATAATTGTATTTCAAAGCTTTCTGTTCGGCTATCACTATATTCGTGGAGCGGGCTCCGATGTCGACAATTAAAGTCGGCGCGTCATCCTCAAGCTCAACCGACCTCAACAAACTCAGGCTTTCAACTTCAATAGCCCGCAATTTCAATCCGGCAAGCTTAAAAATATTCGTATATTTTTTTATGACTTCGTTTGGCACTGAAATTAGCAGAATTTGCTCTTTCACAAAACCCTGCTCATCCTGCCTTTCTCCGACTTTGGTCCAGTCTATCGTGACTTCGGAAGCCGGCAATGGAACATATTGCCCGAGCTGGTATTTCATTGAGCTGGTTATTTCCGTATCCGACATCTGGGGAATTTCCAACAAAGTGATAAACGCCGCGAATGACGGAATGGAAGCCACCGCTTCGCTGGTTTTAAATTTGGAATTTTTTATAAGTAATTTCAGCAGTTCGGCGGTGTCGTTTTCAACAATCTTTAACGAACTTGTCTGTATGGCATTGTTGACCCTCTCCAAATGCCCGTAGCTTTCCAAAATGCCGTAGTTTTTAAGCTCCGGCTTCACCTTCCCTTTTGAAACTTCCACAATTTTTATTGACGTGGTTCCGATATCAACCCCCAGATAAGATTGCGCACCGAAAGATTTAAGAGATTTGAATATATCCAGCACGTTTCAAATTAAAAAGTAAAATTGAAAAAGGAAAAAATTGTTCTGATTTATCCGTTTTAAATTTTTCCCTGTCGTTTTTAACTTTTTATTTTCTATTTTTAATTAAAATATTATAATTTGGAATAAATATAATGCTTACAAATTTTTTTATCGCGATAAAAAACACTGCATTGGATATTCTTTTCCCGCCGGTTTGTTTTGGATGTAAGAACCATCTGGAAAACAGGGATAAATTCATCTGCGATGGCTGCTTGGCCTCTATTAAGATTAATAATACTTTATTTTGTCCGGTGTGCCAAGCAAGACTCCCTGAAAATAAGCGCGTTTGCAGCCACGGCTTGAAAAAAACCGATGAATTCCCGTATCTTTTGGCCGCCGCGGCATCTTATGACGATAAAATCGTGCGGGATTTGATTCACTCGTATAAATACGAATATTTTGACAAATTATCATCTGTTTTGGGCGCCGTACTCGCCGCCTATCTTGATTCCGTAATTAAAAATTCAAAACTGGAAATTAAAAATTTTTCAGTCACCTATATTCCTCTTCACTTATTCCGCGAAAGAACGCGCGGGTTCAACCAATCAAAACTGCTGGCGGAAATAATCGCGGAAAAATTCAATTTGGAAATAATCGGCGCGTTGCAAAGAGTGAGGAATAATCCTCCCCAGGCAAAAATCTCCAAAAATAATCGGGCGCAAACAAAAAATTATAAAAAAAGGCAAAAAAACATTTCCAACGCTTTTGAAATTGCGGCCTCCGGAAAAATTTCCGGGAAAAATATAATTCTGGTTGACGACGTTTACACATCCGGCGCCACAATATCGGAAGCCGCAAAAATTTTAAAGCGCCACGGAGCGAATAAAATCATCGCGCTGGTTGTGGCAAGAGCATAAATGTCCTCAACTGCAAAGACAATAGCGAAACCGGAGTAGAAAAATAATCAGACGTATAATAATTATAAAATTAAAAGTTATAACTTCATATGATTTTTTGCGTTTGTTGGAAGGTGGCTTCCTCCGCGTTAGCGTCATCGTAAAAAATCATATGGAGTTATCCACATTGATAATTTCATCAGGGGAGGGTTATGCTTCAAATTGTGTGTGGATAATCTGAATCTAAAAATAAAAGGAGGTGAAAATTAAATTTAGCGGAATATCCCGCATAGTTGTTCTTTAAAATCAAATACGAAAAGGAGAAACGAAATGAAAAGATTGATAAGTACGATACTGCTGGTTTTGGTGGCAGTCGGAATATTCGCGTCAGCAAGCGAAGCGCGGCTTTCAAACAACAACAGGCGCGCGGTAGTTTTGGAGTGTTTCTATGCTCTTCGTCCAAGCGCCGATGGAAGCTGTGATAAGACCATTACTAATGACTATGGAACTTGGTGCGTTAGCAACTGGAACTATCTCAATAGTGATACAAATTTTTATCTAACAGTAAGAAACATCTACAGCTGTTCTTCTTCAAACTGGACCACATCCGGAGATGGGAGCCCTTGCTATAATAATAATTCCCCTGCCAGTTTCTGGACGAACTACGGCTACAATTACGGCTACTATGGGTCATACGGCAGAGGCGGGCAATGCAAATATTTTGCCAATCTAATACTTTATCGTTCCGGATCAGCTCCGCAAGCGTTGCCTCCATACCCCGGCAATATAACCTCAAACTCCGATTATGATACGAATATGCAAAATGCAGTGGAGGGTGATATATTGGTCACTCTAAACGAGGGATCAAATTACAATGTCCCTCACACTGCCATTGTCGTGGAAATTAAAAGATCGGGAACCACCGTCACCGGACTGGATGTTATTGACGCCAACTATGTTTCCGACATTAACCACGTGGCTAACCGTGAAGTCATTAGTCGGCACCTTTTGTCCATATCTACCCTGCAACAACACAGCTATGGGATATGGAAAAAAGTAAGCTACTATGGCGAGCAGTATGCCCCTTAACTGTATTGCAGTTAAGGAATAAAAATTCACAGCTAACCAATTGGTTAGCTGTTTTTTATTTCCAATAATGCAAAGTGTCAAAATAAATAGAAGAGATTATTTCATCCACAAGAGGCTTATCGCCACTTTGTTTCCCATCCACCATAACATCATAATAGCTATCCGATATTTTAATAACATAATTATTTTTTATTATTACAGCTAAATAATTGTTTGAACGAGTAACCCATGTCCCTTGTGTTTTATTAACTACTTCTCCTCCAAATGCGTCAAATTTATCAATTTTAAAATACCCGATTTTCGAATTTAATGATTTATCAAAATTTGGCGATAAAGTTTTAATTTCATCATAAAAAGCTTCTTCAGCTGTTTTATAATTTTGAACATTTTTTTCTATAATTATTCTAGCATTTTGCGCATCTTTTGCTCTTTCTGCAAATTCGCATGTTTCTCCATGATTTATAGTTAGAAACAATAATACATTATTAGGATATTTCAATTGACAAATAAATACAGTTGAAGGATGTTTTAAATAAAAATATAACTTAAGATCGTTATTTTGATATTGATAAGTTTCCCAATCAAATGTTATCAAATCTCTGATATTTTGATTTTGTTGTGTCTGCTCTGATTTAATATCAGCTATTTTCTTATTTAACGAATAATACGCCCCGCTAATAATGGCAATAATAACTAAAAAACCGGATACTAAAGTTATAATTTGTTTCTTTTGTGTACTCATTTTATGATAATGCCATAAATTGACATTCCTAAAAATTCGCGGAGTTTATAACCAAAATTACTGCCAAAAATAAAATACTCAAAATAAGAGTCGCGAACGAAATCAAATAAGACATAAATCTCTCCCGGCGGTATATGAATTCCGCGAGAAAAAAATTTATCACAGCCATTATCAGTCCGATAATTAAAATTCCGAATACCTCCTCTTTTCCTCCGACCGCGTCAATGCCCTTGAAAATATCAAAATGAAGAATGACCGGCCCGCTAACGCCGATAAATTTTGAGAAAACAAACACCGCGGTAAAAAGAAAAACGAAAAAACTGATCCCGAAAATTACCCTCAAGTATTTGTCTTTTAATATTTTATAACCGAACATGCGAATTTTTCCCGCGATCGATAGCGAGTAGCTGAAAAATTCAGCATCCCGCCAACGGCGC